>JAPKYU010000421.1 GCA_026394175.1 Acidobacteriota bacterium
TGGCGTTTTCCAGGTGAAGGCTGACCCCCGCGCTGCCGGCCGAGGCCGGTTGCTGGGCGGGGGCCGGCGGCGCAGCCTCCGGTTGGGTGGGCTGCGCCTGCGCCGCTGGTGGCGACGGCAGCGGGGCCGGCGCGGCCGCCGCAGGCCCGGCACCGGGCGCGGTGGCAGGTGGCGCCGGTTGCTGCGCCGCGGCCGGTTTCTGCTCGGGGGTCGCCGGCCTTTGCTCGGGGGATGAGCCCGCACCCGGCGCGACGCCGCCCGAGGCCGACGCCGGCGCTCCCTTTTGCTTCGGCACACGGAAACGCATCGTGCCGAACGCGCTGGGCCGCTCAACGATCTCGTATTCTTCCTCCTCGGGCTTGGCTTCCGGCTTCTGCGGCGAGGCGGCCGGTGGCGGGGGCTGCGGCTGGGCCGCCGGCTTCTGCGGCTGCTCCGTTTTTTGCTGACCCGCTTGCTGCGGCTGTTGCTGTGCGGCGGCGGGCACGCCGCCGAATGCGGCCGCCAAACAAGCGGCCATCCAGTAGTAGAAGAGAAGACGTTTCATTTCCGTACCTGCCTCACTTTGCCTTCGATTCCGGCGGGATTGCTTCCCGGAAGGTCATCATTCCAAGCGGCGTCATCCGCCGGGTGACCCGGTAATTGCCTTCAATCGTGACGCCTTCGGGCGCGCTGGGCGCGGCGAGCAGAATGCCACCCGACTGGATGACTCCGCCTTCGCCCGGCGCACCCGCGTCGCCCGCCATTGTCGTGCCGCTGGCCGCCACCGCCGTCTGCACCTGCGAGCCGGGCGCCGGCGCCGAATAGCCGGCCCCGCCGGCGGCGCTCACGCTGGCCGCCGATTCATACACATCCAAGGTCGTCTGTTCGCCGTCCAATTCGACCACGACTTTGTGCTCGGCGATCTGGATCACCTTGTACCCTGCAATCTCATCGCCGGTCTTGACGCGCTTGAACGAGCCGCTGGCCGCCTGCTTGGGATCAAGCATCAGCGCGACCATGCCGCTGCCCAGATTCATGGTGCCGATGACGACCGGCAGGGGCGGACCCTGCCGCTTTTCTTTCTTTACGACCGGCTGCACGTTGTTGCGGTCGGGGCTGAACAGGTTGCGGTTGACCAGTTCGCCGTAATCGAGCAACGCGAGCGGCGGCTGTGTGCCCGCGCCGAGGCCGGCCATGGTCACGGCCCGCGAGGAGGCGGCCGGCACAGCATAGCGCGCGTGGTTGCGTTGCCAGGCGGCGCGGATGCCGGCGGTCAGGCCAACGATCGCCAACAGCAGGATGAGGTCGAGCAGGATAATGGGTCGTCGCATTTCGCTCCCTCACGATTTCGGCGGCGCGGCTGCTTCCTGCGCCATCAGACCGCGGACAACCAGCCGAACCGTCACCATCTTGCGCGGCCGGTCGGGGCGCGGCGGGTTGGCCATGATCGACAGTTGCTCGATGGAGAGCGTCTTGGGGCCGGCCGCGACCGCCGCCAGGAAATTGACCAACTGGTCGAGTGTGCACTCGAACGAAAGGCCGACGGGCGCCAGCGCGTAACCGGCGTCGGCCGGTTTCAGCGGCCGGACCGGGGGGAAATCGGTGCTGCGCAGTTCAATGCCGTGCTGCTCGGCCATTTGCTGCAGCCGCTGCTGCAGCTCGGCCGATGCCAGCGCCCCGGTCTTGCTATCCAGCATTCCGCGCTCGGCTTCGGCCAGCCGCTCCTGGATGTTCCGCCAGTCGGTTTCCCGCGGGCCGAGCAGCGCCGCCAAGTTCTGGTACTTGTGCAGCGTTTTCTCCTTCAGCGGCAGCGAAGCGCGGAGCTTGTCTGTCGCTTCCATCCACGGAAAGGCGAAGAATTGCGCCAACAGAAACAGGACGCCGGCGCCCGCCAGCGCGCCCAGCGCCCGCTTCTCGCGCGTCTGCAGATTGCGCAGCAGCTCGATCATCGCTGTTTTCCCCCTTGCGGCGCCGGCGCAGTCGGCGGCGGTGAAGGCGCTGCCTTGGCCGCGCCCTCCCCATTGGCCGCCTTCCCGGCGCCCGCCCCGCCGGCTTGTGGACCGCCGGGCATGAGGCCGGGTTCTGCGCTGGGCGCGGGCGGCGCGGCCCAGGCCCGCAGCGGAACATCGCGCAGGCGCATGCGAATCTGGAACACTTCCTTACCCTCGTTGTTCTTGGTCACCGTCGAGTAGAACTGCGGCTGGTCGAAGCACGCCGATTGGCTCAGGGTCTGCAACAGGCCGGCGGCCGCGTCTGCCTGGCCCACCAGGTAGACCTGCGTATCGCTGATCTGCACCGAATTCAGCCACACGGAATTCGGCAACAAGCGCGTCAATTCCTGCAGCGCCTGCGCTTTCCGGCCGATGTCTTCCTGCTCGCGCCTCAGCGCCTCCAGCTTGACGAGCAATCCCTTCTGGCGGGCATCCAGCTTGTCCACGTACTGCACGTGCGGCTTGAGCGCGGCGATCTGCCGATCCAGGTGAGCGGCGTAGTTGCGGTCCTGCACCCAGCCGGTCAGCGGCCAGGCGGCGGCCAGCAACACGACCAGCGCCCCCAGCGCGTAGGCGGCCGTGTATGCCCAATGCGACCGGTAAATCCGCTTTTCGGCAGGCAACAGATTCCACCGCAGGCCGGGCTTGGGCGGGGTCAGCGGCAAGCGCCGGTCCAGGCCCAACAGGGCCGTCGCGTATGCGGTGAACGATTCTAACAGGCGGAATTCGCCTGCGCCGTCTTGCGGGCCGGCGGCCACGGCGGGAAGCGGCGCCAGCCGGCCCGGCTCCAGCCGCAAGCCCGGCGGCACGCCGGCCGCATCTTCCGGCTGCTCTCCGACGCAAAGCACGGGATGCTCGTCCTGCGCGCTCCAGCGCAACTCAGCCGCGCAGAATTCGATTTCCCGTTCCAGCGCCTGGCCGGCGCGGCACTGCCTGGAACAGAAACCGCCGTCGGCGGCCAGGCCGAGAATCTCGGTCGAGCCGCCCTGCCGGTCGAGCACGATCAGGCCGGCGCCCTTTTGCAGCGCCTGGTAGAGCGCCGCGGTCGAAAAGGTGAAACCGGCCACATCGATGCCCGCACGGCAGCACCAGTCGTAGAGTTCATCCACGGACCGCTTTTCGGCCAGGCCCACGGCCACGCGCACAGGGCTGCGGGAAATGCCGGTTTCGGCAGTCGGCGGAGTTGGCCCGCCCGGGGCCGGCAGGACGGCGTAATCGGAATAAACGCCTCCCTCCTCAAACGGGTGCAGCGTGTCCACCTGGTAGCCGATGGCCGCCGCCAGGTTCTGTCCGATTTCGGCCGGCAATTCCAGTACCCGCAACAATCCGCTCTCGCGGGGCAGCGCCACGATCGCGCTGGCCGTCATAGCGTGGTTGGCCTTTCGGAACCGGCGGTACTGCTCGGCCACCTCCTCGACAGGGCGGCTGCGGTAGTTCTCGATGCGCAGGAAGCCGGCGACGGCCACCCTGTTCCACCTGCCGCGCACGCACACGGCCTCCAGGTGTTCGCCCCGCACGGCAATTCCCATGCTTGTCCCGAAGTACATCATCCCGTTAACCTCGGCTGTAGGTAGTAGGCTGTGGGCTGTAGGCTGTGGGCTGGGAGGCCGGCGCCTCCCCACTGCCTACTGCTTACTGCCTACTCCTCGGCTATCGCCTCCTGCTCCCACTCGACCAGCCGCCTCGGCTGGGCCCCAGTCTGCGGGCTGAACACCGCCGACAGAGACGCGCGTGTCGCCGTACCGGCCGGCTGTCCGGTAGCGGTCAGCCGCATATGTCCGATATCCGGCAGCGACAGAACGACGTAACTGCTGGCTTCCAAGGGGAGCGTGACCGGAACGTCGTCCATCGTCTTGTACGGTTTCTCGCGGCGCCCCGCTACGATGGCCTGCGCCCGCTCGGCGTCCATACCCGGCAAACTGAGCAACAACTCGTAAGGCGACTCGTTGAGACTGACTGGGCCCCTGTACCCGTACACCGTCAGCGCGCGCCGCAGCCCGCCGCGCCGCACCAGCCGGCCCTCGCGGTCGCGCTCCAGCCAGCCGTAGAACAGCTCGGGGGTGATGCCCTTCACCAGCAGCAACTCCTCGAGGCGCTCGAAGCGGCGATGGGCGGCGCGGTAGGGTTGCGGCAAGGCCGAGTAAAACATGTCGAAAACGGTGCCGACGTCCGAAGTGCTCGGACTGCGCCAATCCACAATCGCATCGGCGATCTCCGTGGCCTGCTGGTCAGCTACGCCCACGGCGCGCAGCAGCGCCTGCAGCCGTTCCGATTGCTCGGTGTTGACGTTCATTCTGGCCGCCTCGGGAGTGATGACCACGCTGGCCTGCCCGGTTTCAAACGCCAGATCGAGGCGGCGTTGCCCGGGCATATACAATAGCTGGCCTTCGGCGTCCACGATCCCGGGATGCTTCATCAAGTAGAGGGTCTGCTCGATGGCCCCCTGTGCCAGCAGGCGCGCTTGTTCGGCTTCCAGCCGGTAAGCGGTGGCCGCCACCTCGGTGCGCACCATCATGGCGGTGGAAAGCGCGACGAACGATAGCGCGGCCGTCACCCAAAGCACCAGCAGCAGCACGCCTCCGCGCTCCTGGTGAGGGACTATCATCATCGGGCAACCCCTCCCATCCACAGGCGCGCGTACACCGGCGTCGGGGCCAGGCGCGTCGCGCCGGACGCGCCCTGGGCAAGTTGCAGGCGAA
>JAPKYU010000193.1 GCA_026394175.1 Acidobacteriota bacterium
CGTCGGAATAGAAGGCAGCCTGGTGATCGGGCCGCAGAGCTTCGCCATCCAGAACGCCGGGCAGGGGCGCATGGACTGGCAGATTCAAGTGAACCTGCCGGCGGGCGGCGACTGGCTGCGGGTCAGCCCCACCAGCGGGACCAGCGATGCGGCGGTGTCGGTCGCGCCGACCGTGACGTTGCTGGTGGACCCCTCGAAGCTCAGGGCCGGCGTGAGCGTGGGCCTGCTGACCATAACGGCCAGCGGGGCGCTGAATGCTCCGCAGACGGGGATCGTGCTGGTGAACATGCTGGCGCGGGGATCATTGCCGGTGGGCACCATCAATCCGCTGGGGGTGATTTTCACGGCGGCCAGCGGGGCCAGCGGGGCGCTGACGCAGGGCATCTCCATCGCCAGCACGGGCGGGCAGGCGCTACAGTTCTTGGCCCGGGCGCAAACCCAGGCGGGGGGCAGTTGGCTGTCGGTGACGCCGGAGCAGGGGGTGCTGCTGAGCTCGGCGGAGACGGCGGCGCTGAGCGTGCAGGCGCAGCCCTCCGGACTCAGTGCCGGCGTCTATGTCGGCTCGGTGATTCTGACCTTCGGCACCGGCGTGACGCAGGAAATAGCCGTGGCCTTGGTCGTCTCCCCGGTCGCCACGTCACAAACAGCGGGCCCCCAACTTGAAACCTGGAACCTGGAACCTGGAACTTCTGCGGCAGCTTGCACCGCCCGCCGCATGGTGATCGTGGAAACCAAGCTAGGCAACCGCTTCTCGCTGCAAAGCGGCTGGCCCATTCCCATGCTGGTGCAGGCGGTGGACGACTGCGGCTCGGCGGTCAGCACGGCTACGGTGGCCGCCGGTTTCACCGGGAACGAACCGCCGCTGGTGTTCCAGAACCTGCGCAACGGCAACTATGCGGCCACCTGGGTGCCGGCCACCAAGGGCTCGATTGGGGTCACCATCCGGGCGGTGGCCAGCGGGCTGGATGACGGCGTGTTCCAATTCTCGGGGATCTTGGGGGAGGCCAGCAAGCTGCCGCTGGTGTTCCGTGACGGATGGGTGAACGCGGCCAGTTTCGACCGCTACAAGCCTTTGGCGCCGGGCATGATCTTCTCGCTGTTCGGGAGCAACCTGGCGGAGGGCAGGAACCTGGCTTCGCAGATCCCGCTGCCGCGCACACTGGGGAACATCCGGGCCACGCTGGGCGGCTACGAGGCGCCGCTGTTCTATGCCGACAGCGGGCAGGTGAATGCGCAGGTGCCGTTCGAGCTGACGCCCGGGGTAGCGACGCTGGTGGTGACGGGGAAGGACTCGGCGGGGGCGCCGGGCACGGTGACCATCGTCAACGCGCAGCCGGGGGTGTTCACGGTGAGCCAGAGCGGCACGGGGCAGGGGGTGGTGCTGGACGGGCTGAACAACCTGGTGGACAGCAGCCATGCGGTGAAGGCGGGGGAGGCGGTGGTGATCTACGCCACGGGCTTGGGAGCGACGAACCCAGCGGTGGCCACGGGGCAGGCGGCGCCGGCGGTGCCGCCGCTGGCGCTGGTGACCACGCCGGTGAAGGTGACCATCGGGGGCGTGGAAGCGGCGGTGGAGTTTGCGGGGCTGGCGCCGGGCTTTGTGGGGCTGTACCAGGTGAACGCGCGGGTGCCGGCCGGCGTGTCGCCGGGCAACGCCGTCCCGCTGGTCATCACCCAGAACGGCGTGGCCAGCAACACCGTCACCATCGCCGTGAAATGAGCTGTGTTCCCACCACAAAGACACAAAGGGCACAAAATTCCACAAAGAAGGACCGTTGTAACGCTGGCGTCCCGCCGGTCACTGTTTACTAAACGTCAATTTCTGTGTGGCCTCGCCCTGCGGGCTCTTCAGCTCCCGCTTGAGCGTCATCACCTTGCCATCGTCGCTCAGCTCGGCCGTCTCCTTGATGTCGATGTTTGTGCCGTTCTCCAGCTTCAGCGTGCCTTCCGTAATGAGCCGGTTTCCGTCCCAGCGGCTCTTGGAGACGTATTCGTTGGGTCCCACGGTGGTCTTGTTCTCCTTGCCGTCGGTAGTGATTTCGCGGTCTCTGGTCCGCTCGCCGCGCTGGTCTTTGGTTGTCTCGCTGATCTTGAGTGTCGGTTCCTTGTGATCGATCACGCGCACCTGGCTGTCGGGCGCGGGCAGCGGCTCGAAGTTGCTCTTGGAAAGGTCCAGGACCCACTTGCCGCTAAAGTTCGGCTTGTCCTGCGCGGCGGCGAAGACCGCGGCCAGCAGGAGAATTGTCGCGTAATGAAGGGCTCGTCTCACACTTGCTCCGTCAAAGGAAGGTTGTGGCGCCCAACTTCCTAACCCGAGGCCGGCGCCGGAGTCGCATTTCTGAATGCGCCCGCCGCCTCTGTAGTGAATAATACACTGCCATGAAGAACGCGGATCTGACTCTGGCTTTACTCAGCGTGTGGCTGCTGTCGCTGTGCGGGTGCCAACCGCCCCGGCAGCCAGCCTCAGGTAACCAGCCGGCGGGGGCGGGCAAGATCATGGCCCGCGCGCACAACTCGGGTTTCGAGCTGGCCCACGACAGCTACAACTGCATGTCCACGGCGAGCGACGGCAGGATTTACTACGTGCTGTCCAGTGAGGTGCACGACGCAGGCGCGCGGATGTTCGTCTACGACCCGGCCGCCGACCGCATCCGCATGCTTGGCGATCTGACCGAGGCCTGCGGCGAGAAAGGCCTCAAGTCGGTCGCGCAAGGCAAGTCGCACGTGCCCTTTTGGGAGGCGGCCGGCAAGCTGTACTTCGCCACGCACGTGGGCTACTACATGATCAAGGACGGCATGGAGAAGATCGGCGATCCGCCGCCCGGCTACAAGCCTTACCCCGGCGGCCACTTCCTCAGCTATGACCCGGCCGGCGGCAAATTCGAGAACCTGGCCACGGCGCCCAACGGCGAAGGCATTCTGGCCATGACCATGGACACCGAGCGCGGCCGGCTCTACGGGCTCACCTGGCCCACCGGCTTCTTCATCACCTACGACCTGCCCACTCGGAAGTTGAAGAACCTCGGACGGACGTCGCGGGATGGCGAAAACGGCAAGGGGGCGAGCTACCGCACGATTTGCCGCGCCATCATCGTTGATCGCACCGACGGCTCCGCGTATTTCACCACCGGAGACGGCGCCATCCTGCGCTATCGCTACGACCGCGAGGCCATCGAGCCGGTCCAGGACGAGGACATGAAGAAAGACTACTTCGGGCTGTATGACCCGACCTCGCCCGGGCACATGGGCTACAACTGGCGCCAGGTTGTCTGGTACGCGCCCGACAAGGTGATCTACGGGGTCCACGGCAATTCCGGCTACTTGTTCCGCTTCGATCCGCGGGCGGCGCGCGTCGAGGTGCTGGAGCGCCTGACTTCGGAACCATCAAAGCGCAGCGGCATGTACGACCAGTTCAGTTATGGCTACCTGGGCTTCACGCTCGGACCGGACGGGCAAACCATCCATTACCTGACCGGCGGCCCGATCTACCAGGAGGGCAAGCGGGTGCGAGGGAAAGCCGGCACCGCCAAGGGCGAGTCCAAGGGCCGGGAGGACCTGCACCTGGTCACCTACCACATCCCGACGGGCAAGTATGCCGACCACGGCCCGATCTTCTTGCCCAACGGCGACCGGCCGGCCTACGTGAATTCCATCGCCGTGGGGAAGGACGGGCAGGTGTACACGCTGTCGCGCGTCACCGAGAACGGGCGCACGCGCGCCGACCTGATCAGCTTTCCGGGCCCGCTGAAATCGCCAAAGTAGTCTGGCTCAGGCTCCCGGGGGGCTCCGGCTGAAACCGTTTTCAGGGCCTCAATCTGTGTTAAAGTAGCCGGTTTGGACGGGCCCAGCGCGCCTTTCTCATATCACCATGAACAGAACTGAGAACATGATCGAGCTCAAACGGACGGCGAACCGCATCCGCCAGGACGTGGTGCGGATGATCGGCGAGGCCGGTTCGGGCCACCCCGGCGGCTCGCTGTCGGCCGCCGACATTGTCACCGCGCTGTACTTCAACGAAATGCGGCACGACCCAGCCCGCCCCGACTGGCCGGACCGCGACCGGTTCATCCTCAGCAAGGGCCACGCCGTACCGGTCCTGTACAGCGCGTTTATGGAAGCCGGCTACCTGTCGCGGGATCTGCTGCCGACGCTGCGCAAGCTGGGCAGCCCCCTGCAAGGCCACCCGGACCGGCGCACGGTGCCGGCCCTGGAAGCTTCGACGGGCTCGCTCGGCAACGGGCTTTCCATCGGACTGGGGTACGCGCTGGCCGCCCGCCTGGACAACCGCGACTACCGCGTCTACGTCATGATGGGCGATGGCGAGAACCAGGAGGGCCAGGTGTGGGAAGCCGCCATGTGGGCCGGCTACCAGAAGATCGACAACATCGTCGCCATCGTCGATTACAACAAGCAGCAGCTTGACAACTGGGTGGCCAAGATCCTGGACCTGGAGCCGCTCCAGGCCAAGTGGGCGGCCTTCAACTGGCACACCATCGTGATCGACGGCCACGACATGAGCCAGATTCTCGCCGCCTTGCGCCAGGCGCGCGAAACCAAGGGGAAACCCACCTGCATCATCGCCAACACCGTCAAGGGCAAGGGGGTTTCCTTCATGGAAAACAACGTGGAGTTTCACGGCATCGCTCCGACGCCCGAGCAGGTAAAACAGGCGATCTCAGAGCTGGAACGGGAGGCAGCTAACCTTGGCTGATATTGCGGAGAGACCGAAATTCGAGCTGAAATTGGGGATGGCCACGCGCGACGCGTACGGCAAAGCGCTGGTCGAGCTGGGCCGCGTCAATCCCAACGTCGTGGTGCTGGACGCCGATCTGTCCAAGTCGACGAAGACCAACCTGTTCGCCAAGGAGTTTCCGGGCCGCTTCATCGAGTGCGGCATCGCCGAGGCCAACATGGTGGGCATAGCCGG
>JAPKYU010000366.1 GCA_026394175.1 Acidobacteriota bacterium
CGCCTGGGCGCAGAAGACCATTCCGGTGCCGATGGCTATCGGCCACGAATTCGTCGGCGAGGTCGTGGAGGCCGGCTCCAACGTGGCGGATTTCCGGCCGGGGATGCTGGTGGGCGGGGAGGGCCACGTGGTCTGTGGGCGCTGCCGCAACTGCCTTGCCGGCCGGCGGCACCTGTGCGCCCGCACGCAGGGGATCGGCGTCAACCGCCCGGGGGCGTTTGCCGAGTACATCGCGCTGCCCATGACCAACGTCTGGCACCACGCCGAATCGATCGACCGCGACATCGCCTGCATCTTCGACCCCTTCGGCAACGCCGTCCATACCGCCCTGTTTTTCAAGGTGCTGGGCGAGGACGTGCTGATCACCGGCGCCGGGCCCATCGGCATAATGGCCGCGGCGGTTGTCCGCCACGCCGGCGCCCGCCACGTCGTCATTACGGATGTGAACCCCTACCGGCTGGAGCTGGCCCGCAAGATGGGCGTCACGCTGGCCGTGGACGTCCGCGACACCCGCCTGGCCGATGTGCAGCATCGACTGGGCATGCGCGAGGGCTTCGATGTCGGCCTGGAGATGTCCGGCAACGCCTCGGCCTTCCGCGAGATGCTGGCCAACATGTCCCACGGCGCCAGGATCGCCATGCTCGGCATTCCCTCGGGCGAGATCGCTATCGACTGGAACACGGTGATCTTCAACATGCTGACCATCAAGGGCATTTACGGCCGGGAGATGTACGAGACCTGGTACATGATGACCGTGATGCTCGAATCGGGCCTGGACATCCGCCCGGTCATCACCCACCGGTTCAGCTTCGGCGATTACGAGAAGGCTTTCGAGGTGATGCGGTCGGGCGATTCCGGCAAAGTTATCCTTGACCTGGCGTGAGGCGGCCACGCCGCCGCGCCGTTTTTCACGGTGGCGATCGATGAAGTTCGTGGTGGAGATTGACGGCCAGGAACGGCTGGTCGAGATTGAGACACGCGGCGGCAGGCCTGTCTTTTCGATCGATGGCCGCAAGATCGAGGCGGAGGCCAGCGAACTGGAGCGCGGGGTCTATTCGGTTCTGCTGGACGGGCGCAGCTTCGAGATCAAGATCGAGGAGGGGGCGGGCGGGCTCAGTGTGCACCTGAGCGGGCGGCCATATCCTTATCGGGCCGTGATTCGCGACCAGCGCCGCGGACCGCAAAGCGCATCCGCCTTTTCCGCCGCGGGACGCCAGGAAGTCGTCTCGCCGATGCCGGGTAAGGTTGTCCGGCTGCTGGTCGAGGAAAACCAGGAAGTCGAGGCGGGGCAGGGTGTGGTCGTGATCGAGGCCATGAAAATGCAGAATGAGATTCGCTCTCCCAAGCGCGGCCGCGTCCTCCGGGTGTTCGCCCAGGCGGGGGCTGCGGTCCACGCCGGCCAACCGCTGCTGCTGGTGGAGTAGATTCTTCAACACAAAGACACCAAGGACACAAAGAGCCACAAAGAAACGATCTTTGTGAACTTCGTATCCTTTGTGCCTTTGTGGTGAAGCCGCTCAATTGCCGTTGGTTTTGGCGGCCGTGCGGTCGAGGAACGGCGAGGGCTGCTTGGGGCCGAGATGGCGGCAGATGGTGCGCGCGTTGATCCGCAGCAGGCGCGCGGCCGCGAAGCGGTTGCCGCCGGTGTGCTCCAGCATGGCCTTGATGGTGCGGTTCTCGATCTCCTCCAGGCTGGTGCCGACGGGGAAGGTGAGCGAGATCAGCGGGTGCAGTTCGTCGCCGGCGGGCCGGGCTTCAAAGCGCGAGGGGTTCAGCGCCGGAGGCAGCGACAGCGGCTCGACCGTTTCGCCCTCGGTCAGGATGACCGACCGCTCCACCACGTTCTCCAGTTCCCGCACGTTTCCCGGCCACTCATAGGCCAGCAGGCAGTTCATCGCGGCGGGCGAGAACTGCAGCACTTGCCTGCGGTTTTTGGCCGAGTAGCGCTGCAGGAAGTGCGTCGCCAGTTCCGGGATCTCTTCCTTGCGCTCGCGCAGCGGCGGCAGGTGAATGGGGATGACGTTGAGCCGGTAATAAAGGTCCTCGCGGAAGGTCTTGTCCTTGAGCGCCTCTTCCAGCTTGCGATTGGTGGCCGAGATGATGTGCACGTCGGAGTACAAGGTCTCCTTGCCGCCGAGGCGCTCGTACTTGCCGTCCTGCAGCACCCGCAGCAGCTTGATCTGGATCGGGGGAGGGGCTTCGGCGATCTCGTCCAGGAACAGCGTGCCGCCGTTGGCCAGGTCGAAGCGTCCTTCCTTGCGCCCCACCGCCCCGGTGAACGCGCCGCGCTCATAACCGAACAGCTCGGCCTCCAGCAGGCTTTCGGGCAGCGCGGCACAGTTCACCTTGATGAGCGGGCCGCGGGCGCGCGGCCCCTCGGCATGAATGGCCTCGGCAACGATCTCCTTCCCGGTGCCGCTTTCGCCGCTGATCAGGACCGGCGCGCAGGAAGGCGCCACCTGGCGGATCAGCTTCTTCACCTCGCGCATGGCCGGGCTGGAGCCGATCAGCAGGCGGTTCAGGTGCTGATCGCTGAGTTGTTGGCGCAGGGCGCGGTTCTCGCGGCGCAACTCGATCTGCTCGCGGGTCCGCCGCACCCGCGCCAGAAAATCGGCGTGGGAAAACGGCTTGGTGATGTAATCCTGGGCCCCGAGCTTCATGGCCTCGACCGCGCTGGCCACGGTCCCGTAGGCGGTGATCAGGATGATTTCCACGTCCGGCTGGATGAACTTCAGCTCTCTGAGCAGCGCGATGCCGTCCAGATCGGGGAGCACGATGTCGCTGACCACCAGCGGATAGGACTGCTGGCGCAGCGCGTTCACCGCCTCGGAGGCCTGGCCCACCGCCGTCACCGGGAAGCCGGCCTGGTGCAGCACGCGCTCCAGCGCCCGGCGCAGCCCTTCATCGTCATCGACCACCAGTATGGGAAACGACTTGTTGTCTGTCTCTTCAGCCATGTTAGTAGCCAGTTAAGAGTTAGGAGTTAAGAGTTAACTCCTCACTCTTCACTCTCGCCCGCCGCGGGTGACTCGGCGACCAGCGGCAGGCGTACCAGAAAGCAGGCGCCGTGGCACAGCCCTTCAGGCTGCGCTGCTGCCTCCGCTTGGCACAGATTAAAGTCTGTGCCACTGGGCGCACATTCAATCTGCCCGCCATGCTGCTCGACAATGCGGCGGGCGATCGCCAGACCAAGGCCAGTGCCCTCTGCCTTGGTGGTAAAGAAAGCGTCGAAGATCTTTTGCCGCTGCTCCGGAGCCACGCCCGGCCCGCTGTCGGCCACCGTCAGTTCGGCCACATTGTCGGCGGTACGCAGAGCGATCCGCATTCGGCCGCCCGAGGGCATGGCATCGAAGGCGTTTCGAGTGAGGTTCAACAGCACCTGGCGCAGCAGGTCGCCGTCGCCGCGCACCGTGGCCGTCTCGCTGTCGAAAGGCGCGTCAATCTCGATGTTGCGCCGCCGGGCCTCCCGGGCGATGAAACCGAGGAAGCCGCGCACCACGCCGGCAAGGGAGACGGAGCCGAAGCTCGGCGTATGAATCCGCGTCAGCTTCAGGCATTCGCCGGTGAAACTCTTCAGGCGCTCGACCTCTCGCTCGATCTCCTCCGAGGCCTCGCTTACCTCGGCCGGGAGCGCCGAGCCGAGCAGGCTGTCGACCTCCGAGAGCAGGTAGGTGACGTTCAGGCTGATGCTGGCCAGCGGGGTGTTGATCTCGTGCGCGATCTGCGCTGTCATCTTGCCGATGGCCGCCAGTTGCTCGGCGCGCATCATGCGCGCTTCCAGGCGGGCGCGGTTCTCGGCGATGGCCACGCGGCGCTCGGCGTCCAGCTTCTGTAGGTAGAAGCGGATCATGCCGATGCCGGTCCCAACCACCAGCGCCAGAAACAGCGCGGTCAGCAACGAGGCCTCCAGGAAGCCGCGCCGCGTCAGCGCCGTTACCTCCGATTCGGGATTGCTGATGGCCAGCGACCAGCGCCGGCCGCCGGACTCCACCGGGGCATAGCAGACCAGCATCTGCGGCCGGCCGGCGACCTGATGGTTCTCGATTCCCGCTCCCCCCTTCACCATGGCCGCTTCCATGGAGAACGAGCTGTGGCACTGCAGGCAGCTTCGGTCGCCCCCCAGCGCGTTGCGACCGATCATGTCGGGGTGCAGCCGGCTATAGATCAGGCGGCCTTCGTCGTCCAGCAGCCAGAGCCGGCCGCCCACCCGCTTGTTCCAGACTTCCAGCAACGGCCCGAAGCTTTCGAACGGCAGCACCGCTTCCAGTGTCCGCCCCTGCGATAGGGCCACGGAAACCGGGAGCAGAATGCCCCGTTCGCCCAGCAGGGCCGTTCCGGTCAGGGCGCCGCCGGCAGGCACACTCGCATCGCGGATGTCTATCTGTTGAAATCCGGCGGCTTCCAGTTTTCTCTGCAACCCAGGGGAGAGGCTCTTGCCCTGAGGAGCCACTGAGCCAGCCACCGTTTCAAAGGTGTCGAGGCGGCGTTCGATTTCCCGCCCCAGGGAATCAGCCACGGCTTGCACCAGCAGCAACTGGTGCTGGTTGTGCCGCCCAATCACCTGCCGCTCGCTGTGCGTGTAGAGAGTGACCACGGCGATCAGCAGAGCCGCCCCCCCGACAACGACGCCAACCGGCAGTATTTTCTGTGCGATGCGAGCCATGAGCTCTATTTGTCCACGTGTTGTAGATGCAATCACCCTGCCACGACGAATTGTCCATATGCTCAACCACTTCGCTTCTGCCTATTGAGCCAAGTGGCTGTAAAACTGTGCGATTACACGCACTGACGAGAATTACTGCCGATTGGCGTCAATCTCTTCCTGGTGGCGAATCGATTGCGGGTACAATCAGGCTGTGGGCTGTAGGCTATGGGCTGTGGGTGCCCTGCGGGTCTGGGGTGGCACTATCTTCAGCAGTTCGCAGCGAGGATAGCACCCCATCCCTGGCCTGCCGCGCAGAGTCCACAACCTGCGGCCCACAGCTTACGCCTCACGGAGCAATCATGCGCATTACGCACGATGACGTCTTTAATTATCATTCTTTACCCCGCCCCGGCAAACTCGAGGTTGTGCCCAGCAAGCCGTGCCGCACCCAACGTGACCTGAGCATGGCCTACACGCCGGGCGTGGCCGAGCCTTGCCTGGCTATCGAGAAAGAGCCGGAGAAAGCCTACTGGTACACCGGGAAGGGGAACCTGGTGGCGGTGGTCAGCAACGGCACGGCGGTCCTTGGGCTGGGCAACATCGGGGCGCTGGCGGGCAAGCCGGTGATGGAGGGCAAGGGAGTCCTGTTCAAACGGTTCGGCGATGTGGATGTGTTCGACCTGGAGCTGAACACGACCGACCCGGACGAGGTCGTCCGCGTCTGCCAGATCCTGGAGCCGACCTTCGGCGGAATCAACCTGGAGGACATCAAGGCGCCCGAATGCTTCTACATCGAGGAGAAGCTCAAGGCCACGCTGAACATCCCCGTCTTTCACGACGACCAGCACGGAACCGCCATCATCTCCGGCGCGGCGCTGTTGAATGCGCTGGAGCTGGCCAACAAGAAGGCCGACCAGGTGAAGGTGGTCTTCAACGGCGCGGGAGCCGCGGGAATCGCCTGCGCCGAGCACTGGATCCGCCTGGGCGTCCGCCGCGAAAACATCATCCTGTGCGACACCACCGGCGTCATCTACAAGGGCCGCACCAAGGGAATGAACCCTTACAAGGAGCGGTTCGCCGTCCAGACCGATCTGCGCACGTTGCAGGAGGCCCTGCGCGGGGCGGACGTGTTCTGCGGGCTGTCCGGCGCCAACCTGGTGAGCCAGGCCATGGTGAAGTCCATGGCCGGCAACCCCATCGTGTTCGCCATGGCCAACCCCGATCCGGAAATCACCTACGAAGATGCGGTGGCCGCCCGCTCCGACATCATCATGGCCACGGGGCGCTCGGACTACCCGAACCAGGTGAACAACGTCCTGGGCTTCCCGTTCATCTTCCGCGGGGCGCTGGACGTGCGCGCCCGGGCCATCAATGACGAGATGAAGCTGGCCGCCACGCACGCGCTGGCGCGGCTGGCCAAGGAAGACGTGCCCGATTCAGTCTGTCGCGCCTACGGGTTGGAGAAGCTCGGCTTCGGCCGCGACTACATTATTCCCAAGCCGTTCGACCCGCGGGTGCTGATCTGGGAGGCGTCGGCGGTGGCCAGGGCGGCCATGGAGACCGGCGTGGCCCAGCGCAAGGTCGATATCGAGGAGTACAAGGAAGAGCTGGCCCGGCGCCTGGGCAAGTCCCAGGAGGTGATGCGGGCGGTCATCAGCAAGGCCCAGCAGGCGCCAAAGCGCATCGTCTTCTCCGAAGGCGAGGAGGAGAAAATCCTCCGCGCCGCGCAGATCCTGATCGACGAAGGCATCGCTACGCCGGTGCTGATCGGCAGCACCGCGCGGATCCGGGAAATCGCCGAGGGCTTGAACCTGCGCCTGGCCAAGGCCGAGATTGTCGATCCCGACACCTTCCCCAGGCTCGAGGAGTACGTCAAGGAAGTGTACCGGCTGCGGCAGCGCAAGGGGATCACGCTGAGCGAGGCGCGGAACCAGTTGCGGAACAAGAACGCGCTGGCCGCCATGATGGTTTACATGGGGGACGCCGACGGCTTTATCGCCGGGCTCAACCAGCACTATCCCGACACCATCCGGCCGGCGTTGCGGCTGATCGGCACGCGCCCGGGGGTGCATCGCGTGGCCGGCATCTACATGCTGATTGTGAAGCGCGACATCTACTTTTTCGCCGACACCACGGTGAACATCGAACCGACGGCCGAGGACCTGGCCGGGATCGCGGTCTGCGCCGCCGACTGCGCCCGGCGGTTCGGCGTCGAGCCGCGCGTGGCCATGCTCAGCTTCTCGAACTTCGGCAGCACTCCGCACCCGCTGGCCGAAAAGGTGAGTCACGCCACCGAACTGGTGCGCAAACTCCAGCCCGAGTTGATGGTGGATGGCGAGATGCAGGCCGACACCGCCCTCTGCCCCGAGATCATCAACGAGACATATCCGTTCAGCATGCTGCGCGGCGGCGCCAACGTGCTGGTCTTCCCCAACCTGGAAGCGGCCAACTGTGCCTACAAGCTGATGGAACGGATCGGGGGCGCCGAGGCCATCGGCCCCATCCTGGTGGGCATGGCGCGGCCCGTCCACGTGCTGCAGCGCGGCTGCGAGGTCAACGAAATCGTGAACATGTCGGCCATCGCCGTGGTCGATGCCCAGGAAATGCATCGCCCGCAGAAGCTCGCCACCAGCACGTAGATTCACCGCCCGGCCCTTGCACCGCGGGCGGCACAAACAGTGCTGCGCTGGGGCGTCATGATCCGGCTTTCGGAACTCCTTCGTAAACGGACACCGTGTCGCGCTGAACCTCGATGCGGGCGTTTTTCTCACCCTTGCCTTCGAGCAGGTTTCGGTAGGCAGCGGCAAAGGCCTCGGCTGCGGCGGCACCGGCCCAGCGGGAGCGATGCACCAGGAACGCCGAGGTGCGGTCCTTGTTCTCGTAAACGGCGAAGCGCAGACCGCGCCAGCCGGCCGCGACCTGCCGCGCCGTCTCCTCGCCGGAGTATTGCTGGAGCAAGATACGCACGTCCAGCTCCCCAAGCACATCGGTGATCAGGCGCGAGTAGCCGGCGGGCAACGGCGATGGCTCGGGCGCTTGCAGATCGGCCGGCACAGCGCGGCCGCGCGCCTCCGGGTGAAGCACCTCGGCCGTCGATTGAGGCGGGCTCCGTAGCGATTCGGCGTAAGCGGTCTTGCCACGCGCCTGCACCAGCGCGCGCACGTACTGCATCCCCACCGTGTACGGGAACAGCAGCGATTCCCGCAGGTAGAGCGGAGCGGAAGCATAGACGGGGAATTTCTGGATTTCTGCGGTGGTGGCCGCGGCGATCATCTCGTCCAGGTTCGGCAGCGTGTCCGCGCGCAGGCCGGTGGCAGCCAGCAGATAATCCATCATGGCCAGCACCGCCGCGCCTTCCACCACCGCCTCGCGCGCCATCTGCTGGTCCTGGTTCAGCTTCTTGTCCTCCAGGAACTGGTCGAGCACGACTTGCTGGTCCTGCAGCGCGTGCGTCAGCTCATGAACGATGGCCGGGCGCTGCAGCTCGACCGGCGTCCAGTCGGCGATGTAGATCTGCTGGCGCTTGGGGTCGTAGTAGGCGGCGGCCTGTTCGGTCAGAAGCTGCTCGGTGGCCGACTGCAGGTCGTATTCGGGCGGGAGAAAACCGAACTTCTTGAGCGCGACTTCCTGGGCGCGCAGCTTTTCAGAGGAGGCCACCTCCTTGAGGCGCTGGCGAATGTAGCGGCGGATGCTTTCGCGGCTGGCCAGCGCGTTCCTCACGGGCCGGCGCACGGGAAGACCCGTGATCTCGCTGGCTCTTTTCAGCAGCGCATCGACTTCCTGCAGGGCCGCGGCAGCCGTCGCGCGATTCTGCTCCGTGGCGGCATACGGCGGGTTGTCGGCGGCGATGACCGGAGCGGGCGCGGCGGCGGCCGGCCCCATCAGCATCGCCAATGCCCACGACAATGTCAGCGCTCTGTTCACGCCCTTTGCGCTCCTGGCTAATGGATTGCGGACTTACAGCATGCCTGCAGCGCGGACGGAGTCCAAGCGGCACGCGCCTGTCTCCATTCTATCAGCTTGACCGTAATGGGAATGTCATCTGGGCGGTTGCTGGCGCTCGCTTAGGCGCTTCTGAAGGAATTCCTCGATTGCTCTCAAGACCGGTTCATACCACTTGCGGCTTGCCCAGAAGGTGTGGGGAGCGTCCCTGGCCGTGAAAAGCTCCGCCTGCACGCCAGCCTGTTTCAGTCTCCGCGCCATCTCGTCCGCCTGCCGGTAGGGAACCGCGGCATCGGCGGTGCCGTGGAGAATCAGGAAGGGCGGCGCACTGCGGCTGACATGGCTGATCGGTGAGGCCTCGCGGCACAAGCCAGGCGCCTCGCCGCAGCCTTTTCCAAGTAACCTGGCGATGTTCCCGGCGGGGTTCGGCATGTCTTCCAGATCCAGGACCGGGTTGAGCGCGACGACGGCGGTTACTCTGGAGGAGAACTGGCGGCCGGCGCCCGCGCCTTCGAACTGCGGGTTGCCGCCGGTGACCCCAAGCAAAGCGGCCAGGTGTCCGCCGGCTGAACTGCCGACCGCCGCGATCCGGGCGGCATCGATGCCGTACGCGCGGGCGTTCGCCCTGAGCCAGCGGATCGCTTCTTTGGAGTCGTGCAAGGGCGCGGGCCAGGTTGCCTGGCCCGACAGGCGGTAGCTGATGCAGGCCCCGGCCACGCCCTTGGCGGCCATGTGGGCCGCCTGGCGCCATAACTGCGTGCGCACCCCGCCGCTCCAGCCGCCGCCGTGAATGTACACCGCGGCGGGGAGTGGCCCGGCCCGCCTGGGAAGATAGAGGTCGGCCTTCAGCTCGACCGGTGGCGACGGGCATTCTTGCCCGTCGCGGCATGGGCCCCCAGGCATTGCGAAGACCACGTCAGTAAGCAGGTCGTAGCCATCGCCGGGTAACGGAACGCCTTCCCATGCACCGGCCCGCACCATGGCGCCGCGATCGGGTGGACCCTTCGGCAACGGGGTTCCGAAGTAGTCGCGGGCGCCGGCTCCTTCCACGGGAACGCCTGACCGCGCGCAAGGTGACCCGGCCGTGGGGCGATAGCCTGCCACCGACGCCACCCCGGAACCGGCTGCGCCTGGGGCGGCCAGCAACGGGTCGGCAGTGATCTTCTTTTGGTCGGCCGGCTCATTGTCCGGATGGTTGCCGAAAAAGCAATTGGCCTCGAAGATGTAGTTTTTTGCCGCGCCGTAGACGTACGTTCCGTTCCCGGCGTTGTGGATGATGTTGTTGCCGAACCAGACCCCGTCGGCGTAGCCCGGCGACTTGCCGAAGCGGTCGAACTCGACGATGCGCGGGCTGAGTCCCGGGCCGACGTAAATCGTGTTGTTGTAAATCTTCGTGTTCGTGACCGGGCCGTCGAAGCCGACGACGCGCTCGATGTCATTCACGCTAACGTTGTAGCGGACGATGGTGCCGTCGTTATAGCCGCGCGGCGGCCGGGAGGTGGGGTTGTTGCACAGATCGACCAGTCCCCCGCCGTTGTCGTGGCTGTAGTTGTACTGGATGACGGTGCCTTCGGAATTGTAGTCGCTGTCAAAGGCCGCGCCCTCCAGCCCATAGAACTTGGTTCCATACACCTCATTGAGCTGGATCAGGGCATCCTTGCAGCCAAAAACATAGATCGCATTGCCATGGAGACGAGCGGACGAGTTTTCAACCACGTTGCGCTCGACCAGCGGCGCGAGCGAGGCGCGGACGCCGATCGCGTTCTTGCCGATGTCGCGCAGCCGATTGTTGCGCAGCCGTACGCCGGTGAACCGCAACTCCTTCCATCGCGGGTCGCGAGGGTGCGGGCTGTAGTCCGACCAGGTATAGATGCCGGTATTGTCCACATGCTCGACCGAGCAGCCCTCCACCAGGATGTCGTCGAAGCGCCCCGGCCGCTCGGCGCCGCGGACTTCAAAGGCGATGCCGCCGGTCGTCTTTGACACAATGTCCGCGCCGAGCCTGCCCCTGACGTGGTGCACCTCGAGTCCGCGCAGGTAGATGTGCCGAAGCGCACGGCCGGCATTTTCAGCCAGCACCAGCACGCCACGGCGCAGTCCTTCCTCGGGCGCGTCGTTGGTTATCTCAAGGTTGGCGATCTCCCAGCCTTCCTGGTTATTCAAGAGCACGGCCGCCATTGCTCCGTTGCCGCGAATCCTCGGCTTGGGGCCGTCGCCATAGCGATCGACGGTGATCGGCCGGCCGGGCGCGCCGCTGCCCTGCGGCGCCAGCACCTCGGTCCACTCGCAGCCCGCGCGCAGCAGGATGCGGTCGCCCGGCTGGAACGTCGTGGCCGAGACTCTGCCGAGCGTCTTCCAGGCCGCCGCCGGCGCGGTCCCCGGGGCGCGGTCATGGCCCTTCACGCAATCGACATAGTAGTCGGCCGCGACTACTGCCCGACAGAACAGAAGGAAAACGATGAATCTCATCGACTTGGGTTCTTCTGCACGTACTCGTACACGACCGCTCCGTGCACATCGTGGAGGCGAAACGCGATGGTGTTCAGGTTCCCGGTGCGGTTGACCGATACGGACAGGAAGCCGCCTTTGACACGGTGGAACCGGTGATAATTCGGATCGTAGCCCGGTGAGCCGGAGGCGTGCTCATCGCTAGTCGGTCCGCAAGCGAATTCCTGGACTCCGGTTTCCGGATGGACAGAGTGGTACTGCCAGTGCCGGTCACCGGACACGACAAAGAAGTTCCGCGCCACGTTCTGTTTCACCCACTGGCGAAACTCATTTCCTTCGTACGCGAACGCTGCATTGGAGTGGTTGTCGCCCTTCTTCCCGCGGTCAGGACCGACGATGGGTGTGGGACTCACCAGAACCCGCCAGGTAGCGTCGCTGGCGAGCAGGCTCGCCTTGAGCCAGCTCTTCTGCTCGGCGCCCCAGATGGTCTTCTGCGGGCCGTCGTCGGCGTTATTCGGTGACCGAAAGTCGCGGCCCTCCGGCAGCCAGATCTGGACGGCCTTTCCCCAGCGGTAGGTGCGATACGTCTTGTCGCCCATGGGAACCTGCTGGAGGAAGACGCGCTGCCCATCCTTAAACGTCATCGGCAACATCTTGGACAACATGGCAGGCCAGCAGTCATCCGACAAGGTATCGTGGTCGTCCTTTTCCCAATAGCCCGGCACGCTGAGGTGGAAGGCGATATGCCGAGGGAAGCTGTACATCCTGTCCCAGTGATGGCGGGCGATCTCGATGGTAGTGGCGTGCGGCGCATCGCCGTCGTAATACACGTTGTCACCCGTTTCGACGATGAATCTGGGGGCCAGCTTCGCCATGGCCGGGTAGACGTTGTAGCCTTCGGAGTCATCCATGTCCCTGTAGTGCTGGCAGGTGATCACTGTGAATTCGATATCAGTTTCGGTGTCCGGAGGAGGCGCGGTTTGGAAACTGCCGCGGAGCGAACCGTGTTGGGGAGAGCCCCCGGGGCCAGCGGTCTCGGCTGAGAAATGGTAAAGGGTGGCGGGCTCCAAACCTGTCAGGCGGAACTGATGGGAGTAGTCGGTTCTTGCCGTCACCTCGACCCACTCCGTCGCCTTGGCGTCCCTCAGGTCCTGTTTGGCGCCGTACCGGACGCGCACCCGCCCGGCAGTCCCGGGGCACGCTCCCTCCAGGCTGCTCACCTTCATGCCGGCAGGCAAGTTCTTTCCCTCCGGACTCTGCAACACAATCCCGCCGGTATTTCGGTGCGAGTTTGCCGTCAGGCGCACCCAGACGATTGCCGACGTGGGAGACACTTCTCCGACTTTCACTCCGGTGGCCTGGCGTGTCACCTGTCCAAACGCCGCCGTTGCAAGCACAAGCAGCGAAACGCACGGATAGCGAAGGCTCATCTGTTGGCTCCTTGCCACAAACACCGGACACTGCCACCCGGCGCCGGCGGCTGTGCCAATCCTCGATTGGGCAGCGTCAAAAATCCAGGCGCATGCTCACCTGCACCTCGCGACTCCCGGTGACCTTGAGTACCTGGCCGAAAGTCGAGCTGGCGCGCTTGGTGTCAATGCCGCCAAGGGTATGCCGGTTGAGGGCGTTCAGAAACTCGGCTCGCACCCTAAAGCGCATTTTTTCAGTCAGCCGGTGAGTCTTCTGAATTGAGAAGTCTTCGTTCCTGTACGCCGGATTACGGGCCTGCGAGTAAAAGCGCGCGCCGCTGCCCAGCGTGTAGTCGGCGGGCTGGGTGAACAATGACGTGGCCAGGTAGGCGTTGCTGGCCGAAGAGGGTGTCGATGCCTCGTAGCGGGACGCATCGAACGATGGGTTGATCATCGCCCCAGGCGCCACGTTCGGCCGGTTGACCGCGCCGTTCCAGTAGCTGTACGGCGTGTTGGCCGTCCATGGCCCGAGAGGGACACCGCTATAGTAGTTGAGAATCCCGGAAATGGACCAGCCGCCCAAAACGGCGTTCGTCAGGCGGCCCGAGTTACGCAAAAGCGCCTTCCCCCGGCCGAGCGGGAGATCCCAACTGACGTACGCTTTGAAGGCATGCGGGATGTCATATTCCGTAACGCTCTTTTCCAGCGCCAGGTTGTAGTAATCGAGAGGCCGGCTCGCGTTGTCACCGATGAACGAACTGTCCACATTGGAAAGCGTTTTGGACCAGACGTAACTCGCGTAGACCGTCAGACCCCTGGACATCTCACGATTTGCGGTGACCTGCAGCGCGTGGTACGTGGAAAAGCCGAGTGGCGAGCCGTAGACGCCCACTGTGCTGCCACCGTTGACTTGGCGGTACGGGCGCAGGGCGGCGGCCACCGTCCCGCTGAAACCGTCAAAGGGATAGGCGACATTGTTGACGGCGGCCTGCGCTGCGTTGGTTACCGTATTGCCCAGACTCTTCTTGTACTTGTCCAGCACCCAGGTCGGGAGCTGGTTCACACGTGCCAGCTCCCCGACGCGTAGCCGGGTGCTCTTGCTGCCGACATATCCGATGTCCAATACCAGCTTTTTCTTGATTTCCCGCTGGATGTTGAAGTTCCAGGACTGGATGTAAGGCGTCTGGCCGTAGTTAGGGTCGATCATCCCCGGATCGTTCTTGTTGCCCCACGAGACATCGAGCGTGGGCGGCTGGTACTTGTCGAGCGGGAAGCCGTTGTCCCAATTGAAAATGCCCTTCCACCGTTCCGTCGCGTTGTAGCCCAGTTGCCAACTTCCCACCCAGGCAAGATTGGTGGGCATTCCCAGGGGAGTGCCGTCATAGCCGTTGAACGAATCGCCCTCGTAAAAGATACCGTAGGAACCGCGGACCGTCCATTTCTCAAGCGGGCGCCAGGCGAACCCAAAGCGGGGGCCGAAGTCGCGATAACTCGTCCGGCCGAAGGAGCGCTTGCCGGTGCAAGCGCTGCACTTGCCCGCGAAATCATAGGCGCCGCGCAAGCCGCTTACCGGGTCGATCTTGTTGGGGTTCCAGCTCGAGAGACGGTCGGCGACCTCGAAGGCAGGGGGTTGGTACTCCCAGCGCAAACCGAGATTGAGAGTGAGCCGCTGGCTGGCCTTGAAATCGTCCTGGAGAAACAGCGCATGGTAATGGCGCCTGCCGCCGATCCCTCCGTACTCGTTGACCGTGCCCCTGTCCACAATGCCGAGCAGATAGCTGGCGAACGCATGCCCGGTTTGCGATCCCCCCGAAAAGGTCTCTTTGGGTATGGCCGTGGCTAACGGGTCGAAATACAACTGGACGCGCTGAGCGCCGCTGGAATTCAGGTGGAAGCGGCGCATGTCCGCCCCGGCCTTCAGGAAATGGCGACCCTTGGAAAAACTGACCGTATCCAGCAGCCCCCAGCTCACATCGGCGCGGAAGCCGTCGTTCATATACCCGGCGGCCGCCAGCGTCATCGTCGGCCCTGAGCCCCAGTTGATGGTGGGGTAGCCGCGGGTGGAAATGTTCTTGATGCCCAGTTCCTTGGCGCCGTCCACTTCCCTCTGTAGGGCGCGTTGCGGGTTGCCGCGGCGATTGTAGGAAGCAGTGAAGTGGTTCAAGACGCGCGGCGAAGCCGTCCAATCGTGCGTCAGCCGGACGAACTCTCCCGTGTCCCCCCTGGTGCGGGCGCGTGCCAGCGGCCCGCCCGTCGGGTCGTTCACGTCCCACAGGCCGCCCGCATCCAGGATGAGGTAAGGGGCGTAGCGTTGGTTGTAGGCCCCCGACAGCTTGTGCTTCTCGCTGAAAATATGATCGACCTTTAGCGAAACCTGGTACATGTCCCATTCCGGCCGGGTCGCATCGGGAAACAGGGCGTTGTTGACCAGCGGGATCTGGCCGGACGCGTCCCGCACGTTCGGAAGATAAGATGTCTTGGCGATGGCATTCAGCCGGCGCGCAACCTCGCTGAACCGCGCTTGCGGGATCTTGTTATTAGGGAAGGGCGTGGCCGTGTAGCTTCCGCCGGACGACAGGGCAAACGTCGCGGGATCGAAAATCGTGCCGCGGCAGTACTTGTTCGCGCCGTAGGTTGTCCTGCAATCCTGCAGTCTGCCTAGATCGCCATCGTAAAACTCCGGCAGCGGGACGGTCTTGTTCGGGGTGAGGCCGTAGGATCGTTCCTTGTAGCGTTCATAGGAGGTGTAGAAGAACGTGCGGTTGCGGCCTCGATATACCTTGGGGATCGAGAACGGGCCGCCGAAGCTGAAGGCATAATTCTGCTTGCGGTCGAGCGCGCGTTTCAGTCCCTGGGCGTTATTCGTGAAGCTGTTGGCGTTCAGCGCTTCATTGCGTAGCGAGCCATAGGCGCTGCCGTGGAGTTGGTTGCTGCCCGAT
>JAPKYU010000008.1 GCA_026394175.1 Acidobacteriota bacterium
GGCTTCCAGAAGGTGTAGTTGGGGCGCACCCGCCGGTAGAACTTCACCAGGACCTCGTCCGGCTCCGGCGCGGTCAGGAAGGTGGCTGCCAGCCACACGACGGTAGTGAAACCGACGGTGATCAGCGTCCGCTTGCCGAACACCAGCGCGTCGCCGCCGGAGAACTGCACCTGCGTGTACACGAACAGCGAGGCGGCAAACGCGGCGAGCATCGACGAGATTTCGCTCCAGGCATTGATCCGCCACCAGTACCAGCGAAGCAGGTAGACGGTGCCGGTGCCCGCGCCGGTGGTCAGCAGCAATTGCCAGGCGTCCTGGATGGACGTCAGGAAGCTGGTGACGATGGCCGAAACCACCATCAGCAACACCGTAGCGGTTTTCGAAATGAGTACGTAATGGTCGTCGCCGCGCCCCGGCGCAACAAAGCGCCGATAAAAATCGTTCACCAGGTACGAGGAGCCCCAGTTCAACTGGGTCCCAATCGTGGACATGTAGGCGGCCAGAAAAGCGGCCAGCATCAGGCCCCGCAGGCTGGCCGGCAGCACGTCCATCAACACCAGCACGTAGCCGCTCTCCGGGTCCTTCAGCCCGGGATAGAGAATCACCGCGGCCAGCGCCGTGAGCACCCAGGGCCAGGTGCGCAGCGCGTAATGGGCCAGGTTGAACCAGAACGTTGCCAGCAGAGAATTCTTCTCGTCCTTGGCGCAGAAGATGCGCTGGGCCACGTAGCCGCCGCCGCCCGGCTCCGCGCCCGGGTACCAGGTGGCCCACCAGTTGACGCCGATGTAGACGAAGAACGTCAGCATCGGCATCCAGACCGAGCCGACATCGGGAATAAAGGAGAGGATGGAACCCGCCGTGGCGGGCTGGCCGCTGGCCGCGCCGCGGGCCGCGTCCACGGCCAACAGCTTCATTTTCATGGCGCCGATGCCGCCCACCCGCTCCACCGCGAACCAGGCCACCAGGATGACCATCCCCATCTTCAGCACGAACTGAAACAGGTCGGTGACCAGCACGCCCCACAGGCCGGAGATCGAAGTGTAGGCGGCGGTGTACCCGCCGATGATGATCAGGCAGATGAGCATGGCCTGCATTTTCGAGATGCCCAGCGTGAGCATCATGATCTTCACCATGGCCAGGTTCACCCAGCCCATGATGATGCAGTTCATCATCACCCCCAGGTAGAGCGAGCGGAAGCCGCGCAGGATGGCCGCCCGGCGCCCGCTGTAGCGAATCTCAACCAACTCGAGGTCGGTCACCACCTCGGCGCGCCGCCACAGCCGGGCGAAGAAAAACACGGTCATCATCCCGCTCAGCAGGAAGCTCCACCACAGCCAGTTGCCGCCGATGCCGTTGCGGGCGGTGATGCCGGTGACGGCCAGGGGCGTGTCGGCCGCGAACGTCGTGGCCACCATCGAGGTGCCGGCCAGCCACCACGGCACGCTGCGCCCCGACAGAAAGAACTCGCCGGTGCTCGACCCGGCGCGCTTCCGGTAGTAGAGGCCGATGGCCAGGTTGATAACGAAGTAGGCGGCGATCACCGCCCAGTCCAGCGGGGTCAGCTTCATTCGATTCTCCAGCCGAATGGATTTCGGATTGCGGATTTCGGATTGCGGATTTCAGACCGGGACGCTGGAAATCCGCAATCCGAAATCCGCAATTGTACTTACTGCTTACTGCCCACCAGCGTCTCCACGACTGCGTCGTGAATCTCCGGGCGCGCCTTGGCAATCCTCAGGTTCTCGCGCGTGGGATGCACGCGGTTGGTCAGCAAGATCACAAACAATTCCTTCTCCGGGTCGATGGCGATCGAGGTGCCAGTAAAGCCGGTGTGGATGAAAGAATTCGTGGAAAAGTGCTCGCCCACGAACGGGGCTTTCGGTCCCGGCGAATCCCAGCCCAGGCAGCGGGTGCTGCCCGGCGGGCCGGGCTGGCGCGTGGTGAACAGGTCCACCGTGCTGCGCCTCAAGATTCTCCGTCCGCCGTAAGTGCCGCCGTTCAGCATCATGTGGGCAAAGACGGCCAGGTCGCCGGCGGCGGAGAACAGGCCGGCATGGCCGCATACGCCGCCCATCACAAAGCAATTCTCGTCGTGCACCTGCCCGCGCACCACGCGCTTGCGGAAGGGGTCGTCCTCGGTCGGCGGAATACGCGGCAGCAAGTTGGGTGCCGGGTTATAGCCGGTGCTCTTCATGCCCAGCGGATCGAAGACGTGCTCCCGCAGAAAGGCGTCCAGCGGCATCCCGGTGACCCGTTGAATGATCTCGCCGACCAGGATAATGCCGAAATCGCTGTAAGCCATCCTCTGGCCGGGCTTGGCAGCCATGGGCATGGCGTAGATCCGCTTCAGAATGCCCTCCCGGTCTTTCTCTTCGAGAAAGAGCTTCTCGTACGCAGGCAGGCCGGAACTGTGGGTGAGCAACTGCCGGACGGTGATTTCATCGTGGCCGGGCGTGCCCGCGAATTCGGGAATGTAGCGGACTACCGGGAGATCCAGCAGCAGTTCCCCTTTCTCATAAAGGATGGCGGCCGCCGTCGTTGTCCCCACCACTTTCGAGACCGAGGCCAGGTCGTAGATCGTATCGGTGGTGACCGGCGGCGCTTGGGGCGAATAATCGAATCTGCCGAAGGCCTTCAGCGCCGCCAGCGATCCCTTGTAACCAACGGCCAGCACCGCGCCCGGGAACGCCCGCTCCCCAATCCATTTTTCGACAACCTGGAAGACGCGCGCGAAGCGCGCCTCCTGGCCGGCGGTTTCATCGCGCAGCTTGGTATCGATAGCCGGCCGCTCCAGGCCCGTCCCCAACGGGGCGATGCCCGGGATGGTGACCGGCAGGCGGCCGCTAATGGGCACTTCGCCGAAGATGGCGCGCACGGCCGCGCGCTCGCTGGCCTCGGCGGTCGAATACGCGCAGAGGTACGTACCGACCTCGGGAAACGCCCGGATTAAATACGGATTGCCGAAACTGACGGCCACGACGGGCTTGCCCGATGCCGCCAGTTGCTTCAGCAACGCGGCCTGATTGGCGGGCATGCCGACGGTTCCCTTCGATGATACCGCCCGGACGAACAGGGCGGCGATAACCGCGTTGGCGCCCGCGGCCCGCCCCAGGACCTCCTGGGCGCGCGCTTCGGTGAAGTCCGGGGCCAGGCGCACGACATCGGCGGATTCGGCCCGCCGGCGCAACTCGGCGACAAACACGTCGTCGGCCGGATTTGGGTCGGCTGTCATCACCACGGCCAGCAGCTTCTTGCGCCCGGCGAGCGACATCGGGATCGCGTTGGCCTGGTCGCGCACCAGCGTGATGGAAGCATTCGCGATCTGCTCGATGCGGGTCTGCGCCTGCGGGTCGGCGACCACCTTGCCCACGTTGTCGAGGGAAACCAGGCGCTGCCGGTGCAGGCCCACGCGCGCTTTGGCGCGCAGAATCCGTTCCACGGACTGGTTCAGGCGCTGCTCGGTGATTCGCCTGCTCCGCACCGCATCCAGCAGGTAGCGGAAGGCCAGCTCGGGATCGGGAGGCAGCAGCAGGCAATCGGCGCC
>JAPKYU010000259.1 GCA_026394175.1 Acidobacteriota bacterium
CGTTGGTTGGGGGGGTGTCGGGGCGATCCCGCCGGGGGGGGTCGCCATCTGCTTGGGGCGGGGCAACCGTGGCGGCCCCGCCTGGGGGGGTCGCCGCTACACGACCCGTTGCCGCATTGTGCGAAGTTCAGTACTGTCCTGGAAGAGACGTTGAAGCGCAGGTACGGGTCCACGGCTAAGTCATTGACAGCCATGACATTAGTCATTATAAAAAACTTACCCGGTAGGCGTCTCTTGAGGTATAATGCGGCGCCAAGGGGGCAAATAGAGTGGCTGTATTTCCTTCTGAAGTCCGTGCGGAGATGCTTCGTATTTGCGCTCGATACGGAGCACGCAGTGTTCGCCTGTTCGGCGCCATGGTGCGAGGGGAGGGCGGCGCGGACAGCGAGGTGGACATCCTCGTCGAGTTTGAGGCTGACCGTAGCCTGTGGGACCGCGTGACCCTCACCCAGGCTCTTGAGGACCTGCTGGGAAGAAAAGTGGAGATCGTTACCGAAAAGGCTCTCCAACCGCATATTCGCGATCGTATTCTGGAGCAGGCCGTGCCGCTGTAACGGACCTCCCATTGGCAGATTCCGCAGATTTCGCAGAAACGGGAATCTGCGGATTGGCCGGCCGCCCCTGCGTCTTTTTGGTGCGCTGGTTCGTATACTGTGCTGGAATGAGCACGGCACAGGCTACCGCTTGCTGCTTCTTGAGTACCATGCGCCAGGAATGCGCCGAGATCGCGCGCGGCCTGCGGAAGCACGATCCGGACCTGCTCGACCGGCTCATCGAGCGATACCACTACCGCCTGCTACGATACCTGATCTCCCTGACCGGCGACCGGGCGTTGGCCGAGGACGCTTTTCAGGAAACCTGGCTGCACGTGCTGGAGCGCGGCAGCCAATACAACGGCCGAGCCAGCTTCGAAAGCTGGCTGTTCAGCATCGCCCGTCATTTGGTCATTGACTGGTTCAGAAAGAAGAAGGGCGTCAGCCTGGAGGCGCTCACCGAGCCGGACGATGACCGCGCTTCGCTGCAAGTGCCTGCCGGGCAGCCATCGCCGCTGGAACTGGTCGCCGAGCAGGAGGAAGCGGAACGGCTGGCCCGGGCCTTGCCCTCGCTGCCCGCGGTGTACCGCGAGGTGCTGGTCCTGCGCTTTCAGGAAGAAATGAAGCTGGAGGAGATCGCGGCCGTGGCCGGAGTAACGCTTTCCACGGCCAAGTCGCGGCTCTATCGCGGGCTGGAGGCCCTCCGGCGGGCCATCGAAGGAGGCAGGGCATGAGCCGGGATACACACGAACGGGCGGGGCGGTTGATCAACCGGAGGCACATTGAAGGCTTGTCACCGGCCGAGCGGCAGTGGCTCGATGCGCACCTGGAAAGCTGCGGCGTCTGCGCGGAGCGGGCTCACCTCACCACGGAGGCCATCGCCTCCCTCCGGGCCGTGGCCGTTCCCGTCAACCCGGCAGTGGTCAGCATGGCCAAGGCGCGGGCCAGGATGCGGGCGGTGGAACTGCGCCGGCGCGACGAGCGGCTGCGGCCCTTGTGGATCGCGTGCGTCTTTTCGTGCCTGATCATGCTGCTGACCACGCCCTACTTCTGGAGGGCTTTCGAATGGGTGGGGCAGGCGATGCGCTTGCCGGCGCTGGTGTGGCAGGCGGGGTTCCTGCTGTGGTGGTCGGTTCCCGCGACGGTGGCTGCCATCGCTTTGTTGTGGCTTGAACGCAGCGGCGGGCTCTTCAATGGCCGTCACGAAGGCGCCGGGCCGCTGGAAGGGTAGGTGGCTTATGGATGACGCGAGGACAGGGCTTTCCGAGGAAGCACGAATCATTCCTGCCTGGGCGTTCGTGGTGGCCTTTGTGGCTTTTGCCGGGATACAGGTGGTGTTCCATGCCTGGGCCTGGCCGCGGGAACACCACCCGCCGCCGGCGGTGTTTCGCGTCCTGCTTCCGATCTTTGCCGGCGCCGTTCTTGCTTTCTTTGCGCTGCTGGTCGGCTACGTGAACCGCGACGCCGGCCGGCGTGGCATGAACCGCCTGGGCTGGACATTGGGCGTCATCTTCATCCCCAATGCCATCGGCTTCATCCTGTACTTTCTGCTGCGCAAGCCGCTGGTGCTGGACTGTCTGCGGTGCGGCGCCAGAGTCAGCCGGGCATACAACTTCTGCCCGCGCTGCAATCATGCGCTGCACCCCGCCTGCCCGAGCTGCAAGCGCGCCGTGGGCGCGGCCGACGCTTTTTGCCCTTATTGCGGCGCCACACTGACGGCCCGCGCGTGATGAAGTCTTTCAGTTCTCACCAATCAGCTATCGGTCGCCGGACCGGGAATGGCACTCGCTTCATATCGGACCGCCCGCTGATGCGGGCCACTCACCAAGAACACGCTGTGAACTGTTCGGCGCCGTGGTCAACGCGGCCTGCCGTATAATGGTCAGCGAAAGGGTGATGGGTAATGGAGAGATTTCCCGCGGACGTTCGCGCCGATATGCTTCGTGTGTGCGCCCAGTACGGAGCGCGCAAGGTTCGTCTATTCGGCTCAATGGCGCGAGGCGACGCCGGCGCGAGCAGCGACGTGGACATCCTGGTTGAGTTTGAGCCCAGCCGTAGCCTGTTGGACCGCGTTGCTCTCACCCAGGATCTTGAGGACCTGCTCGGAAGAAAAGTGCAGGTCGTGACGGAAAAAGCCCTGCACTGGTACATTCGCGACCGCATCCTGGATCAGGCGGTGCCCCTGTGAAGGACGACAAGCTCTATCTCATCCACATCACGGAGTGCATCGCCCGCATCGAATCGTATACCGCGCTTGGCCGCGACGCTTTTTTATGCTCGCGAATGGCACAGGACGCGGTGGTTCGCAATTTTGAAATCATGGGCGAGGCAGCCAAGCGCCTCAGTCCGTCGTTTCGCGGCGAGCACTCCGCTGTCCCCTGGCGAAGGATCGCTGGATTCAGAGATGTGCTTATTCACGACTATGTCGGAATTGATTTCGACGAACTATGGGGCATCGTGGAGAACCATCTGCCCGGCTTGAAGTCGCAAGTGGAAGAAATCCTCGCGAATCTTCGTAGCGCCCCTGAGAACTGACAGCTACTTC
>JAPKYU010000457.1 GCA_026394175.1 Acidobacteriota bacterium
AAGGGATCGCTGGAGGCGAACGATCCTCCCTTCTACAAGCTCAAGCCCGGCGCCGGGCCGCGGCATTTCACCTTCAGCCCCTCGGGCAAGTTCGCTTACGTGACCAACGAACTTGCCTCCACGGTGACCGCTTTCGCCTACGACGCCGGACCGGGCCGGCTCACGGAACTGCAGACCCTCGGCACTTTGCCCGCCGGCTTCAGCGGCCTCAATGCCACTTCCGAACTGCAGGTGCATCCTTCGAGCAAGTTTCTTTACGCCGCGAACCGCGGGTATGACAGCATCGCGGTATTCGCAATCGATCCGGCGAAGGGAACACTGGCATTGGTCGAGCAGGCCCCAGTGAAGGGCAAATGGCCACGGCATTTCGCCATGGATCCTACGGGTTCTTACCTGCTTGTAGCGAACGAACGCTCGAATAACCTGGTAGTCTTTGGCATCGACGCGCAAACCGGCCGCCTGACGCCGGGTCAGGAGATCAAGGTCAGCTCGCCGACGTTCGCAATGTTCATGCCCGTAAAGTGAGTTTCCTGGTTCTTGGCGCCTTGGTGGTGTTCGTGGTGTTCGAAATGGAGGTTTCAATCATGAGCAACGAAATCGGACGGCGCGAGTTTATGAATAGCGTCATTGGCGCCGGCCTGGTGGCTGCAACGGGAGTGCGGGCGGCGCAGACCGCCCAGGGGAAGCAGCCGAAGGCAAGCGACGTCATGCCCACTCCGACGTCCGGCTTCATGCCGTCCATCGCCGGACTGCCTGCTGTGACGGTCGATGACAGGCGGGCGCGCTCACGACGCGACGCGCCGGTCGCCGTTGTGAAATCGAGCGACGCCAGGGTTGCCGGCTACGAACTGATGCGCCTCCTCAAGCCCGCCCTCCGCGCCGATCGCGTTTTCCTGAAGGTGAACATGTCGTTCATCAAGACGCGTGCCTGGCCGGGGCAAATGCCCGAACGCCCGCAGATGTATGCAACCGGCAGCGACCCGCGCTTTGTCGAAGGCCTGATGCAGTACTTGCGGGAGCAGGGCATCCCCTACAACAAGATGACGATCGGCGAAGGGGCCGGCTGGTTCGACACGACCGCGGAGCGGTTTGAAGCGTTCGGTTTTGGCGAGCTGGCGAAGAAAACAGGCGCCCGGCTGCTGGACATCAATAACGCGTCCGAGAGAATGGGCGTGAAAATCCCGGGCAGCACGCTGATGCCGCATGTGGCGGTCAGCAAGCCGGTCGTCGAGCACTACCGGGACGGCGTCCTGATCAACATCGCCAAGCTGAAGACCCATCAACTGGCGGTAACCACGTTGGGCATCAAGAACATGATGGGAGTGGTGTTGCCGGCCGGCGAGAAGCCGCGCTTCCATGCCGAGTTTCACCGGGTCGAGCGCACGGCCAACCCGCCCACTTTCCCCCGCAGCGCGTATTGCGATTCCTGGATTTATTTCGCGACGCGGTTGGTCGATCTCTACAGCATCACCCCCGATTTGATCGTCATCGACGGCATCATCGGAGGCGAGGGCTCGGGATTCCTGGTTCCCGACAGCAAAGAAACGATGCCGGTGGAATCCCATCGGGCCTTCGGTAGCACCAGCGGCATTAACGTTGACGCCGTTGCGAGCTCCTTCATGGGCTACGACCCGCGTAACCCGCAAGTCGAGGGCCTGCCGGAGCTGGATCGGCTTTGGTGGATCTACCTGGGGGCGAAGCGAGGCTACGGGCACGAGGATGTGAGCAAGATCCAGGTACTCGGGGACCGCGCGCTGATCAAGCCCGATCGGCGCTTCCGTCTCCACAAGAGCTTCAACCTGGTCTGAGAATGAGTTTCGGCAGGAGACACAAACGGAGGTCATCGTGGCGCAAACAAGACGCGATTTTCTTTCGGCGGCGGCCGCGTCCGCCGTCATTTTCCGGTTGGTTGACTCCGGCCCGTACCTGAAGGCCGCCGGGCCGAACGACCAGATCGGGTTGGGCCACATCGGCGTGGGCATCCAGGGTACCAACCTGCTGCGCGCGTTTAAATCGGTTCCCGGTGTGCGGCCCATCATCGCGGCCGACCTTTACGAGGGGCACCTGGCGCACGCCAAGGAGCTGACCGACGGCACGATCGAAACCACTAAGGAGTACCACGAAGTGCTGAAGCGCAAGGACGTGGACGCGGTCGTGATCGCCACGCCCGATCACCTCCACCGCCAGATGGTGCTCGAAGCGCTCGCCGCGGGCAAAGACGTGTACTGCGAAAAGCCGCTCACCTGGAGCATCGAGCAGGGGAAAGAAATCATCGCGGCGGTAAAGAAAACCAACCGGATCCTGCAGGTGGGCAGCCAGGGCAAGACGTCGCCGATGACCGCCAAGGCGCGCGAGATCGTGAAATCGGGCCTGCTCGGCAACATCAACATGGTGCGGATGTCGAACCACAGAAACACGGCCGAGGGCGCCTGGGTCTACCCCATTCCGCCCGACGCCTCGCCTCAAACCATCGACTGGCCGAAGTTCATCGGCCCCTCGCCGAAGCGTGCCTTCGATGCGAAAATCTTCTTCCGGTGGCGCTGCTGGTGGGAGTACTCGGGCGGCGTGGCTACGGACCTGTTCGTCCACCTGCTCACTACCTTGCACGAGGTCCTCGACGTAACCGGCCCTCGGTCGGTCACCTCGCAGGGCGGCATCTATCGCTGGAAGGATGGCCGAAGCGTGCCCGACGTTCTCAACTCCGTTTTCGAGTACGAACGCGGTTTGCTGGTGGACATGTATGTGAACCTCGGCAACTCGCGGCCGGCTCACGGCACGCTGATCATGGGCGACCAGGGCACGTTGGCGATGGGCGAGCGGCCTGGTTCTCCGATGGTGTTCTATCCCGAGCCGGTTTTCCCGCCGATTCAGCGCTATGGCACGAGCAGTTGGCCCGAAGCCATGCAGAAGCAGTACTTCGAATCCTTGGGTTTCACGGCCGAGGGCCGGCCGAAAGAGCCCCCGCCGCCACCCAGGAAGGAACAGGAATTCAAGGTGGAGCGCGGGCCGCAGCATCACGAGTACTTCATCCTGTCGATGCGCGATCGCTCGCCCAGCCGCGAAGACGCGGAGGCGGGCCATTACGCCGCCGGCGCGGCGCATCTCGCGAATATGGCGTATCGCAAGGGCGTGCGCATGGTATGGGACCGGAGGACAGGCAAGGTCGCACCGGCGTAAAGGGCCGTCAAAGACAATCGCGGATACGGATTCCGCGGATCAGCCGCGGCCTCTCCTCTGTGTGCGCTGCCAAATGCCGTAGACGGGGAAGCCCGATATGGCGATCGCCAGACCGACCAGCGGGGCATAGCTGCCTTTGCCCAACTCCCCCCAGAGGATCGCCGTCAGGCCCAGAGATGTTCCGACCACGAACGTCAGCGGAACCCAAGGATAGGCCGGCGTCCGGAAGGGACGGGGCGCGTCGGGCATGCGCTTGCGCAACCGGAAAACCGCGGCCACCGCAAATATCAGCGCGAACCATTCGACCACGACGAAATAGGTTGTCAGCGCGTCGAAATCCCGGAGAACCAGCACAAGAATGATCGCCACAGCGCCGAGCACTAAGACCGCGACGTACGGCGTCGCCCACTTGGGGTGGCAGCGGCCTAGCAGCTTGAAGCTCAGGCCATCGTTGGCCTGCGCATAGGCGACTCGGGCGCGAGTCAGCATGAGCGCGTTGGCGGCTCCAACAGCGCTCATCATGATGCAGAAGCCGATGGCCGCACCCCCGGAAGGCCCTATCAGCATAGTCATCACCCGCGAGGCGACCGATTTCTCCGCGGCGATTGCCGGCAACGGCAGCATGTACAGGTAAGCAGTGTTTGCGCCCAGATACAGGACCACGACCGTCAACATCCCGGTCAGAATGATTCGTTTCATCAGACGATCCGGCGCCCGGATCTCCCCGGCGACCAGGCTGATGTTGATCCAGCCGTCATAGGTCCAGATGACCGAGACGGCGGCAGCCGCCAGCGCGGCGAATAAGGAATGGTCGAACGGTGCGCTCACCGCGGCAAAATGCGCAAAACTCCCCCGCCTCGCGACGAACACTGCCAGGATCAGCAGCGCGAGGGCGCCCACTTTGATGGCAGTCAGAACGTTCTGCAGGCCGGCCCCGATCCGCACATCGAGGAGGTTCACCAGCGTGAGGACAAGGATTGTTGCGGCGGCAATCGCGGGGACAACCCACCCTGGTGTGGCGCCCGGGTGCGGGAACAGCAGGCCGGCAGCCAGTTCGGCGAAGAACGTGCAGAGCGCCGCGACGGCGCTCGGGACCGTCACCAGGAGTGAAAGCCACCCGAAAACGAATGCCGGCGCGTCGCCGTACGCCTCTTTCAGAAACACATAAGCGCCGCCCGTGCGGGGAAGCAGCGACGCCAACTCGGCCACCGTGAGCGCGCCACAGACGCTAATGATGCCGAACATCGCCCACAACGCCAGAATGAGTTGCGGATCGCTGAGCCGAGCCGCAATCGAGGCCGGTGTGCGGAAGATGCCGCTTCCGATCGTCGCCCCGATCATGATGGCCACGCCGCTCCAGTATCCGATCACCCGCCTGAGGTCGGTGGGCTGCGCCGTGGCATAAGCTTGGGAACCGGGGCGGATTTCTGGGTGCTGCTGGCCTTCGCCTGTTCGCATTGTATACACTTAGGCCGCTTTCCCGGCGGCAACAATGGCTGTCATAGTACCACGACCGGCTCCGGGTTGAGGAACCGCCTCGGCCTCAAACTCGCTTGTACCGGCGGATTCGGCAACAGTGGCGGCGCTGCCGCAGCAGGTTGCCATATTTCCCCCTTGTATACAACCAATTTCTGTGCTTTTCTTATTGCCGGCCCACATGGAGGTCTTCGCATGGCGTTGAGAGTGCTAAAGCTGACATTACTGTGCATTTTTGTTTCGGCGGCATTGTTCCTCTTCACCCCCTTCGGCTACGCGCAGGTCACCGAACAGCAGCGGGTCTGGTCCGAAGAAATGTTCCGCGGCATGCTGCTGGACGGCCACATCGCCGAGGCCAATTGGAAACCGGACATGGGGCAACCTCCGGTTCTTTCCCGGATCGACGTTCCGAAGATGGTCCGCCAGTTGAAGCAGGCAAACATTCAGTACGTCTACTTCGACGCCAAGGCGATGGGCGGCCTCTTCTACAACTCAAAGCTCTACCCTCAATACAAGCACTGGGCGCTCGGCGAGCTCGACTTTTTCGGCGAGTTCGTCAAGGAGTGCCGCAAAGTGGGTATCCTCCCGTGCGGATACGTGCCGATGTCGGATATTTCCTCGGACCAGAGCCGCGTGGAAAAAGACTTCCCGAACTGGCGCCAAAGCACCACCGAGTGCGGCAACCCGTACAGGAAGTTCTATCTCGCGATTCTCCGTGAAATCACCACGAGGTACGACATCCCCGCCTACTGGCTCGACGGGTTTCGCGGCTACACGTGTGACTGCAACTACTGCCGGGCGAAGTTCAAGAAGGAGACCGGCCACGAAATGCCGGACAAGCCCAGCGGGCCGCAAGCACAGGAACTGCGCGCATGGCACGCCAGGGAGTATGACCGATTCTGCCAGGAGGTCCGCGAGGTCATTCACACCGCACGGCCTGGGACCATGGTGGCCCGCAATTTTTCGGGTGCGTTGCCCATCGGCCAGCGCCGCGGTACGGCTGGTTTTGGCGAAGCCCAGATGGAAGGCGGCGGGCGCGATCCGGAGACCAACGCGGATACCCAGGACTTCCTCAGCTACGAACTGCGCGGCGGCAACATGATGGGCAGCGTCTGGCCGCGTTTTCTGCGCGCGCTCGGCGGCGGCAGCAAGATTACCGAGATGGAGGTGTGGCGCTTCAACTATCCGCGCTCCGGCGGGACGTATAACGTCAAGCCGGTCCCCTGGCTGCTCGCGGAAATGACCTCGGTCATCGCCAACGGCGCCAAGATCCAGCTTTACGACAACATGTACCCCGACGGAACGCTGGAGCCGCAGATGATCGAGAACGTAGGCGCGGCTTATCGCGAAATCGAAAAGCGCGAGCCGTGGCTGCGCCGCGCGGAACCGGTGCGCTTTGCGCGCTTCGGGCGTACGTCGCGGGCGGCGGCGGACTGGTCGCGCTGTTCGAGAGCTCGCTTTATAACCAGGCCGGCGAGCGCCAGAAAGATTTCCAGCTCGCCGATGTCTTTGGCGTCAGCTACCAGGGGCGCGCCGAGACGCTGAACACTTTTCTGAAACTCACGGGAGAGCATCCGGTCACTGCCGGTGTTCCGAAAACGATGCCGCTGGCGAGCCAGAACATGCTTCAGTTGAAGGTGAAAGCGCTGCCGCCGGCGGAAGCGCTCGGCCGCCTGCTTCTCTCGTACCGCAACACGTTCGGCTGGCCGCCGAGCAGCGAAGAAACCGGTTCCGTTGGTCCCGTGGTGAATCGCTACGGCAAGGGCCGGGTCGTCTATTTCCCCGGTGATGTCGGCACCATCTACTACAACTTCGGACAACCTGAATACCGGCGCATGCTGGCGAACGCGGTGCTCTGGGCCGCCAATGCCGAGCCGCCGATCGTGGTGCAGGCGCCGACCTCGGTCGATGCCACCATCTTCAAGCAGGAACGCGAGAAACGCCTGGTTACACACCTGGTCAATTTGCAGAGCCAGACAGGACACGCATTCGCCTTCACGCCGGTTTCCAATGGCCACGTCGGTCCATATGTCGAGGATGTATTGCCCGTTTACGACATCAAGGTGAAGGTGCGAGTACCGCAGGACAAACAGGTCAAGGCCGTCTACTTGGCGCCGGAGCGCGAACCGGCCAAGTATGTGCGGGAAGGGGATTATCTGCTCCTTACGGTGCCCAAGGTGTACATCCACAGAATGGTCGTGGTGGAGCTGAACTGAGGAGAGTTTCCCATGCAATCGAGCACCAGGTTGATGTTTATATCCGCCGCGTTGCTGGCCGGCTTGTCGTTCTTCTCCGGCCTTGCCTCCGCGCAGATGACGGCACAACAGCGGGTCTGGTCCGAGGAGATGTTCCGCGGCATGCTGCTGGACGGCTACGTCCAAGACAGCGCTGTGAAGCCCACCGGCCAGCCTGCGCTTTTGTCGAAGATCGATGTGCCGAAGATGGTCGGCCAGTTGAAGCAGGCGAGAATCCAATACGTCTACTTCGACACCAAGACGATGGGCGGCCTTTTCTATAACTCAAAGCTCTTCCCTCATTACAAACACTGGGCGCTCGGCGATTTCGATTTCTTCGGTGAATTTGTCAAGGAGTGCCGAAAAGCGGGTATTGTCCCGTTCGGCTACGTGGGGTTTTCCACCGGCGAAATTTCCGAGAAGGATTTCCCCAACTGGCGCCAGAGCACCACCGAGTGCGGCAACCCGTACAGGAAGTTCTTTCTCGCGATTCTCGGTGAGATCACTTCCAGGTACGACATAGCCGGCTACTGGCTGGACGAGATTCGGGGTTACACGTGCGACTGCAACTACTGCCGGGCGAAGTTCAAGAAGGAGACCGGCCACGAAATGCCGGACAACCCCAGCGGGCCGCAGGGGCAGGAGTTGCGGGCGTGGCGCATGAAGGAATACGACCGGTTCTGCCGCGACCTGCGCGACGTGATCCACGCGGCGCGGCCCGGGACCATGGTGGCGCGCAACTTCTCGGGCGCCGTACCCATCGGCCAGCGCCGCGGCGTGAGCGGTTTTGGTGAAGCCCAGATGGAAGGCGGCGGGCGCGATCCGGAGACCAACGCCGATACGCAGGATTTCCTCAGCTACGAGTTGCGCGGCGGCAATATCATGGGCAGCCTGTGGCCGCGCTTTCTGCGCGCCGTCGGCGGCGGAAACAAGATTACGGAGATGGAGGTGTGGCGCTTCAACTATCCGCGGTCCGGCGGCAGCTTCAACGTTAAACCGGTTCCCTGGCTTCTCGCGGAAATGACCTCGGTGATCGCCAACGGCGGCAAAATCCAGCTCTATGACGATATGTACCCGGACGGCACGCTGGAACCGCAGGCCATCGAGAACGTGGGCGCGGCGTACGGCGAGATCGAAAAGCGCGAGCCTTGGCTCCGCCGCGCGGAGCCCGTGCGTTTCGCCGCCGTCTGCTGGTCGAAGTATGCGCGCGTGCTGCCGGCCACCGTTGGAACATCGGCCACGCCGATCCCGGTCACGAATGCATCGCACCGGCGTGAGCTGTCCACTTCAACTCCTGCTCCCGTGCTTGGTGTTTCGCACGCGCTGCAACGCTCGCAGATCCCGTTTGAAGGCATCAGCAACCGGGGCGTCGTCTCCGATTACCTGAACCAGTTCAAAGTCCTGGTGCTGCCCGATATCAACTTCATGGCACGCGAAGAGGCCGACGCGATTCGTCGCTTCGTGTCAAACGGTGGGGGCCTGGTCGCGCTGTTCGAGAGCTCGCTTTACAACCAGGGCGGCGAAAGGCAGAAAGACTTTCAGCTCGCCGATGTCTTTGGAGTCAGTTACGAAGGGCGCGCCGAGACGCTGAACACTTACCTGAAGCTGGCAGGCGAGCACCCGGTAATGGCCGGCATTGCGAAGACCATGCCGCTGGCCAGCCACAACATCCTGCAGTTGCAAGTGAAGGCGCTGCCGGCGGCGGAGGCGCTCGGCCGTCTGCTTTTCTCCTACCGCAACGGGTATGGCTGGCCGCCGAGCAACGAAGAGACGGGTTTCGTCGGTCCTGTGGTCCATCGCTACGGCAAGGGCCGGGTCGTTTATTTCCCCGGTGACGTTGGGACCATCTACTACCACTTCGGACAACCCGAGTACCGGCGCATGTTGGCGAACGCGGTGCTCTGGGCCGCCAATGCCGAGCCGCCGATTGCCGTAGAAGCGCCGACCTCGGTCGATGCCACCATCTTCAAGCAGGAACGCGAAAAACGCCTGGTCACTCACCTGGTCAATTTCCAGAGCCAGACCGGGCGCGCCTTCCCTTTCAACCCGGTGTCGAATGGGCACGTGGGACCGTACATCGAGGATGTCCTGCCGGTCTACGACATCAAGGTAAAAGTGAGGGTGCCGAAAAGCGCACGGGTAAAGGCAGTTTATCTGGCGCCGGAGCGGGAACCGGCGAAGTACACACGGGAAGGAAATTATGTCGTGCTTACGGTGCCGAAGGTATACATCCACCGAATGGTGGTGGTGGAACTCGCGGACTAGCCTGGCGCTTCTTTTCGCGCTGGTGCTGCTCATGCTGCTGCTGAGCGGCTGCACGCGCGACCGCGCGGACCTCGTCGTGCGCAACGGCCTGGTGGTGGACGGCGCCGGGCAGGCCGGCTCGGTCCGGGATATTGCCGTTCGAGACGGGCGCATTCAGGCGATTGGCGCGCATCTGTCGATGGCCGGCCGGCGCGAGATTGACGCCAGAGGGTTGGTGGTGAGCCCCGGTTTCGTCGATGTCCACTCGCACAGTGATCGCTCGATTCTCAAGGACACTTCACATCACAACATGCTCCTCCAGGGAATCACTACCTCGGTGACCGGCAACTGCGGCATGTCTCCGATCGACATCGGCAAGTTCTTCGTCGACCTGACCAAGACTCCGCCGGCAAGCAACATTGCGGTGCTGATTGGCCACAACAGCGTGCGTGAAGCCGTCATGGGCAGGGAAGACAAGGCGCCCAGCCCTGAGCAACTGGCCAGAATGCAGGAATTGGTAACCAAGGCCATGCACGACGGCGCCCTGGGCATGTCCACCGGCCTCTTTTACGCGCCCGGCTACTTTGCCAAACCGCCTGAGATCGAAGCGCTGGCGCGCATCGTGGCGGCCCAGAAGGGAATCTACACCAGCCACGTCCGCACCGAGTTAGAAGGCGTTTTCGACGCGATCGACGAGGCGCTGGACATAGGCCGGAAGACCGGCGTTCCGGTGCAAATCTCGCACCTGAAGATCGCCACCGACGCGCTTTGGGGCCAGTCGTCGCGGGTGCTGGCGATGATTGAAGAGGCACGGCGCCAGGGCGTTGTCGTGCGCGAGGACCTTTATCCCTACGCCGCGTGGATGAGCCGGCTGGACAGTGCATTGCCGAGATGGCCTTTGGAAGGCGGGCGTAACGCGTTCCTGGCCCGCCTGCGCGATCCCTCGATGCGCGCGGGTATTATCCGCAGCACGCTCGAGGAATGGCACGCGGCGGATGGAAAAAACCGCGCCCAGCTTTTCGCGGTTGCGCAGTACACGCCAAACCGGGCATACGAGGGTAAGACGCTCGCCGAAATCTCGCAGTCGCTGGGCAAGAGCCCGACCCCACAAAACGGAGCGGAGACGCTGCTCCAACTGCTGGAGAAAACCGACGATGCCTATGTTGTCGGCTTCCTGATGAACGAAGCCGACGTGGAGGCGTTCCTGCGCGATCCATCGACAATGGTTTCGACCGATGGATGGGGCCAGGTCTTCGGCAGCGGAGTGCCGCATCCGAGGAATTACGGAACGTACCCGCGCGTCCTGGCACGGTACGTGCGCGAGCAGCACGCACTTACCCTCGAGCAGGCAATCCACAAGATGACCGCGCTGCCCGCGGCGACCATGGGCATACGAGACCGGGGAACACTGGCGGCTGGGGCTGCCGCGGACATGGTGGTGTTCGATCCGGCTGCCATCAAGGACAATGCCACGTTCCAGCAGCCGCACCAGTACCCTTCCGGTATCCGGTTCGTGGTGGTAAACGGGCGTATAGCAGCCGAAGACGGCAAGATGACCGGCGAGCGCGCCGGGCAGGTGATTCGTGGCCCCGGCTACCGGGCCAACTGATTGCTGCGAAGGCGGCGAGGAGAGACACCGATGAAGAAATGTTCCGGGATGCTGGCAACCAGATTCGCCTGTACCGCCGCGGCCCTGTTGATCGCCGCCTTCCCTTGTGCCGCAGCCGACCCCAAAGCTGAACAGAAACAATGGATCGACCGGATGTTCCGTGGAGTTCTTCTCGATGGACATATTGCGGACGCAAGCTGGAAGCCGGGTATGGGCGAACCGCCCGTGCTATCGCGCCGGGACGCGCGCAAACTGGTCAGCCAGTTGAACCAGGCGCGCGCGCAATACGTGTATTTCGACGCCAAGGCGCTGGGCGGCTTCTTCTACAACTCCGACGCCTACCCCCAGTACAAACATCCCGCCCTTGGCGCCGCGGACTTCTTCGGCGAATTTGTTCGCGAATGCCGCACGGCCGGAATCCTCCCCTTTGCTTACGTGGCGGTGCTCGGTGACCTGATCACCAGCGACCATCCCGAGTGGCGTGTCAAGTACCTGGACGGCTCACTGTGGGAGCGCGGCCGCGCTCGCTTCGCGGTCGAGCAGTCGTTCCGCTACGAGTACTGCATCAATGGTCCGGGAAGAAATTTCTTTCTTACGGTTGTCCGCGAGGTTGCTTCCAAATACGATGTCGCCGGTTTCTGGCTGGACGGCATGGGAGCCTTCCCGGGAGGGCCGAAAGGCGCCACCTGCGGGTGCGACTACTGCAAGGCACGTTTCAAGAAGGATACCGGCCGCGATTTGCCCAAGGGCCCGAGCGATGCGTCGTGGCCGGAATTCAACCAATGGCGGCGGCAGAAGTACGACGAGTACTGCGCCGACCTTCGCGATGCGGTTCACTCCGTACGCCCGCAGGCCATGGTCGCCCGCAATTTCTCCGACGCCCTCGACATTCACTATGGGGGCGGCGGCGGGGGCGGATCTTTCGTGGACCTCGAAAGCAACGCCGACACGCAGGATTTCATCAGCCACGAACTGCGCGGCGGAAACATTATGGGCTCGGTCTGGCCGCGCGCCCTCCGGGCCTTGTCCGGCGGCGGCAAACCCATCGAGATGGAGGTATGGCGCTTCAACTACCCGCGCTCCGGCGGCACGTACAACCTGAAGTCGGTCCCCTGGCTGCTCAGCGAAATGTACTCGGCCGTCGCCAACGGCTCCAAAATCCAGTTGTACGACAACCTGTACCCTGACGGCACCATGGATCAGCGCGTGGTTGACGCCGTGGGGACTGCGTTCGCGGAAATCGAGAAGCGGGAGCCATGGCTGGCCGCCGCGAGGCCTGTCAGCTATGCAGCCGTCCTTTGGTCCAAGGCCACCAGCCGATTGCACCAGGCGCAGCGAACCAACTCGACCGCGCTGCTGGGTCTGTGCCAGATGCTGTTGCGGTCGCACCTGCCGTTTGAGTTCATCACCGATCGGGATCTTAGGGCCGAGAAGCTCAAAGCGTTCCGCGTCCTTGTGCTTTCCGACGCAAAGGTGCTGACAGGCGCGCAACTGGCGGCCGTGCGGGAGTATGTGCGTGCCGGTGGAGGGGTGGTCGCCACCTATGAAACTTCGCTTTGGGAACCGCGCGGCCAGCGCGCTGCCGACTTCGCCCTCGCCGACGTGCTGGGAATTAGCTTTGGCGGCAGCACTCCTTCGGTTACTGCCCCAAACCTCGATCCCGAGCAGAATAGTTTCATCAAGCTTTTCGCCGAACACCCCGTAACCAAGGGCATCGACATGCGCATGCCCCTGGCGACGCAGAACACGGTTCAGTTGCAGGTCAAGCCGCGGGCAGGCGCGGAATCCCTGGCTAAGCTGCTCTACGCGTATCGCAACACGTTTGGCTATCCGCCCAGCGAGGAAGAAACCGGCTATGCCGGATTGGTGGTTAACCACTGCGGCCAGGGCCGTACGGTCTACTTCCCCGCCGACCTCGGCTCGATTTACTACGACTACGGCGGGCTGGAGTACCGCGCGCTGGCCGCGAACGCCATTCGTTGGGCCGGCAATTCCCAGCCCCCGGTTGAGGTCGAAGCGCCGTCCTCAGTGGAGACCACCGTGTTTCACCAGGAGGCCCAAAATCGCTTGGTGGTGCACCTAGTGAATTTTCAAAGCCAGACCGGGCGTGCCTACGCGCTCCGTCCCGCATCGAACGGGCACCTGGGCCCGTACATCGAAGACGTCGTGCCCGCACACGACATCAAGGTCACCATCCGGGTCCCGGAAGGCAAGCGGGTGAAGAGCGTTTATCTTGCCCCGGAGCGCGAGGCGGTTCGCTACCGGCGGGCCGGGGATTCCCTGACGCTTGTCGTGCCGAAAGTGGAACAGCATCGCATGGTGGTTGTGGAATTTCACCGGTGAGGCTGCCTCAATCCGGGGCGGGAAGCAGGAACCAGGAACGCCAGCGTCCTGCTTCCTGCGAAGTTTTGAGGTTCGTACCACGGAGGAGTATATGACCGAACGATTCGATCTGTTTCTCATCGCTGTTTGGATGCTCGCCCTGCCGATGTTCCTGTTAGCCAGCGAGGCCCGCGCGGGCGCCGCGGCCGATGATGGCAAGCTGCACATCATCGCCTTCGGAGCTCATCCGGATGACTGTGACTATCGGGCCGCCGGGGTGGCAGCCAAGTATGCCCGCCTGGGGCATCACGTCAAGTTTGTGGCGGTCACCAACGGCGATGCCGGCCACCAGAGCCAGGGAGGCGGGGCGCTGGCCAACCGCCGCCGTGCGGAAGCGCGCGAATCGGCCCGCCGGCTCGGCATCGACGAGTACGAACTGTTGGACAACCACGATGGCGAGCTGATGCCTACACTCGAGGTGCGCCATCAAATCATTCGCCGCATCCGCCAGTGGAACGCCGACATCGTCATGGGCCCGCGCCCGAACGATTACCACCCGGACCATCGCTATACCGGTATGCTGCTTCAGGACGCCGCCTATATGGTTACCGTGCCCAACGTCACGCCGGACACACCGGCGCTACGCAAGAACCCCGTCTTTGTCTATTTCCAAGACGAGTTCCAGCGGCCCAATCCGTTCAGGCCAGACATCGTGGTATCAATCGACGACGTTGTGGAGAAGAAACTGGCCGCCATGGACGCTCACGTGTCGCAGGTTTATGAGTGGCTGCCCTGGCACGAAGGATTCCTCGACAAGGTGCCGAGCGATCCGGCGGCTCGGCGTGCAATGCTGCGCGCCGGCACGTTTGCCCCGCCGCCTGTGGCGGCGGAATTCAAAGAGGCGGCAAAGAAATGGTATGGTGCCCAGGCTGATTCCATTCGCTACGCGGAAGCATTTGAGTTGTGCGAATACGGACGCCGGCCGACCCAGGAAGAACTGCGCAAGTTATTCCCGTTCTTCCCGGGCGCAGAACGGTAGAGCGGGAACAGCACTCGGCAAACAGGAGAAGTCATGCAATCACGACGAGAATTCATGAGCAGCGCGGCGATAGCCGCTACAACAACAATACTCGCTCGCACGGCGTTGCGCACCGGGCCCGCACCGGCCAAGGACGAGATTTCGCTCGCGGCCTGGTCGCTGGTGCGCAGCAACCGGGCGGGCAAGTGGAAGAATCTCGACTTGCCGAGGATCTGCCGCGAAGAGTTGGGCATCGGCGCTCTGGAGTTTGTAAACACGTTCTTCGAGAACCCCCTCCAGCCCTATCTGCAAATGCTGAAGCGCAACGGCAAGCAATACGGCGTCAAGTTCGTGCGTATCATGTGCGACGCGGAGGGCGACATGGCGGCAGTAGAGAAGGATGTGCGCATGGCGTCCGCACAGGCGCACCGCAAATGGGTGGATATCGCCTACGAGCTGGGCTGCAGCGATATCCGCTGCAACATGCGCGGCGGCCCGCCCGACTGGAAGGCCGACAAGGACTTGGTGAAGCGCGCGGCCGAGGCCTTCAACAACCTGCTGGAATATTCGCGCCCCGCGAACATCGATATCGTGATCGAGAACCACGGCGGCGCCTCCTCTGATCCGGAAGTCCTCGTCGCCGTCATGAAGGCTGTCAATAACCCACATTTCGGTACTCTGCCCGATTTCGGCAACATCAACCCGGGAGACAATCCCGAAGAGGTGCTGCGAAAGATCGTGCCTTACGCCAAGGGCGTATCGGTGAAGGCCATGTGGACTACCGAAGGCAAGAACCTGTTTGGCGACCTGGAGAAGCAAATCCGGATCGCGCAGGAGTCGGGCTTCCACGGATACTGGGGCATCGAATCGAATTACAACATGCTGAACAGCCTTCCGGGGCCCGGTCAACGGCCGCCCATGCCACCGCAGTTGCCTCCCGACCAGGTATGGCAGGACGAACTGAAGGGCGTGCAAATGACCAAGGCGGTTCTCGAACGGACGGTTTTTAAGAAGTGATCGCATCGAGTACGGGAGCTTGGCCCCGGCAAGCCGGCGAGCGTCAAAGGCGGCGGCAAGCCGCCGCCTTCAGAGATCGAGGAGTCTTTATGCAAAAAGAAAATGAAAACAAGATTGGGCGGCGCGAGTTTCTGAACCGCACGGTGGGTGCGTCGGCGGTAGTGGCGGGCGCGCCGATGGTCATAAACGCGCAGCGGCGCGCGGCAGCCACCCGCAAGAAACCCAACTTCATCTTCATGTATACCGACGACCAGCGGTACGACGCCATCCGGGCGATGGGTAGGCAGCCGTGGCTGCGGACGCCGAACATGGACCGGCTGATGCTGCAGGGCGCCAATTTCAAAAACTCGTTCGTCACCACGTCGCTCTGCTCGCCCAGCCGCTCCTCGCTGCTCACCGGCTGCTACCCGCACACCACCGGTGTGACCGACAACGAGCGCACCAGCTTCCTGCGCGACAACACCCCGGTGGTGTTTCCTTCGTTAAAGAAGGCGGGGTATAGCTGCGCTTATATCGGCAAGGTTCACGTGCCCAATTTCAGCCTGGCCGACCGCGGCCTGGATTTCCTTGCCACGTTCCCCGGACAGGGCGTGTACTTCGACAATCCCTTCCAGGTGAACGGCAAGGACACGGCCACGAAGGGCTATATCACCGATCACATCAACCGCTTCTCGCTCGAATTCCTGGAGCAGCGCGACAAGACGAAGCCGTTCTGCATGTACATCGGGCACAAGGCAGTGCACAGCGGCTTTGAGCCGGATCCCCAGTATGAAGCGCTGTTCAAAGACGAATGGATGCCGCTGCCGAAAACCTGGGACGACACGTACGAGGGCCGGCCGTCTTACCTGAAAGGCCGCCGCAAGTCATGGCATGGGCTCGATGGCATGCTCGACGCCCTGCAAAACCGCTTCAAGTACAACTACAGCACGCTGCAGCGCCGCATCGCCGCCTGCCTCGTATCGGTGGACAACGGCATTAGGCAGATAATCGAGTTGCTGAAGAAGAGTGGCGAGCTGGATAACACTATTTTCATATACAGCAGCGACAACGGCTTCTTCACCGGCGAGCACGGGCTGAACGACAAACGCGCCATGTATGAGGATTCGATTCGTGTTCCCTACCTGGTCCACTGGCCGGCCGGGATCAAACCGGGCAGCGTGTTCGAGCAGATGGTTCTCAACATCGATCTCGCGCCGACGCTGCTCGATTTTGCGGGAGTCGAGATTCCAAGCCACATGCACGGCAGGTCCTGGAAGCCGGTTGTGGAAGGCAAGGACAAGGCAGGGCGCGATTCCTGGCTCTACGAGTACTGGTGGGAGAAAGCCTATCCGTTCGACCCGACCCAGTATGGAATTCGCGGCCGCCGCTATAAATACATCCGTTACCCGGAGGTCCACAACAACGATCCCGCGTACCCGATGAAAGGCGAGCTGCCGTACGACGAGCTGTACGACCTCGAAAAGGATCCGCTGGAAATGCGCAACCTGGCTAAGAACCCGGCATCGGCCGGCGTGCTTAAAGATATGCAGGATTTGTTCAAGAAGACTCTGGAGCAGACAGGCTACCCGGGTGGCTTCAAATAGCGCTTGTCGCCCGAATTCAAGCCATGTGTGCAAACAAGAGCGTCTCAGGCAGCAGGCACGCGGCGAGGCGCTCGATCCCAAAGGAGGCTTTTGTTATGAGCACTGAAAACAGCAATTCACGCCGGACGTCTACACGGCGCGAGTTTTTCGGGCGGACGGCGGGGGCGACGGCACTGGGCGCTTCGCTGCTTTCCTTGGCCGAAGCGAAAGCCCAGACGGTGGCTGTTAAGAAGGGGAAGCCTGTTCCGAAGGTGACGACGCGCGTGCTGGGCGCCAATGACCGGATCAACCTCGGATTCATCGGCTGTGGCATGCAGTTCAACGCGCTGCTTCGCATCAGCTTCATGGGCCGCAAGGAGGCGAAGAACGACTTTGAATATGCGGCCGTGTCCGATGTCTGGAAACCGCGGCTGAAGTTTGCGCAGGAGCAGACGAAGGCAGAGAAGACGTACCGTGATTTCCACGATGTGATCGCGCGGCCGGACATCGACGGCGTGGTCATCGCCGTCCCCGACCACTGGCACTACACCATCGCCAGCGCGGCCCTACAATCCGGCAAGGACGTTTACCTGGAAAAGCCGATGACCTACACCATCGACGAAGCGGCGAAAATCAACGACCAGGTAGCCCAGACCAAGCGGGTACTGCAGGTCGGCGGCGCCGGCCCGGCTTTCAAAGTGCTTTGGAGGGCGAACGAATACGTCAAGGCCGGCAAGATGGGCAAAGTGCTGTGGGGGCTGATCAGCTACAACCGCAACACCACGACTGGCATGTGGGATTACCCGATCCCGGGCGTCGGTGAAATCTCCTGGCCCGATGCGGAGGTGAGCCCCGGCAAGAATCTCGACTGGACCATGTGGCTGGGGCCGGCCAGGAAACGGCCGTTCAGCGCCGAGCGCTATTTCCGCTGGCGCAAGTTCTGGGACTACTCCGGCGGCAACGCTACCGACCTGCTGTTCCATCAGCTCGGTGTGATGAGCACCATCATTGGCTTCGACTTCCCGTCGCGCGCCGTGGCTGCGGGCGGCATCTACGTGCAGAAGAACCGGGAAGTCCCAGACACATACATGACGATGGTGGAATATCCCGGCGAGTACGCCGTCAACATGATCTCCTGCATGGGGAACATGACGTCAGCGCCCATGACGGTGTACGGGAATTGGGGCACCATGCAGGTAAACATGGGGCCGCCGGTGGGTGGCATGGGCGACCAGGCGGCGCAGCGCGAACGTCCGCAAGGCGCTCCTCCCGGACTGCCGCCCGGTGCGCGGCTACCGGACGGGCCGCCCCGCCGGCCGCGCGGCCCGAACTTCACTATTACGGTAAAGGCTGAGCGGCAGTTTCTGAAGCAGTTCCAGGAAGCGAACGATGGCAAGACCGAAGTGACTATCGAATCCGAGCCCGGCCCCGATCTGGCCAGTGACTGGCTCGACTCCATGCGCAGCCGCGAGACGCCGGTTTACAACTCGCTGCGCGGCTACCAGGTGATGACCGCTATCAAGCTTGGTGTGGATTCGTACCGGTACGGCAAGGTAATGGCATTCGATCCGAAGACCCGGCGCATCCTTCCGGCCGCGCCTCCGCACGCCGAGTATCCGCCCAAGGACGCCTGAAAACAGATCGCAGGCTTCGGGCTTCCGGTTGGGAGCGATTTTCCTGAAGCCTGAAGCCCGAGCCCGGAAGCCCGAAGCCTCTATTGATGAAAAGGAGCAACCTGGATCCCATATGCAGAAGAGCAAGAAACGCTGGATTTACCGCTGCGTCGGTCTGGCCGCGGTCGTGACCCTGGGGGCCCTGGCTCCCGCCCGGGTCGAGGATGCGAAAGAGCAGGGGAAGAACGGTGTCCCGCACGCAGCTATCAAAGTTGAGCACTATTCTGCATTGAAAGACGTAATTCTCGACGGAGACATACTGTTCGCGTTCTGTACTCGTCAGCCTGACCCCTCGTCTTTGCCGCCCGGTTTCAAGCCGGGGATGCGACCGCCCGCGGCAGAGCCGGGCCGTCCTGCGGGGCCGCCAGTCGCCCGCCGCTTGCCCCAGACCATCTTCGACCAGAAAAGGCTCGCCGAGTCACTGGCTGTCTTGAATGCGGTCCACGACCCCCGCGTGCGCAAGGCGCTGGTTCTTTCCTCAGTGTTCGATCTCAAAGCTAACCTTAAGCGTTTCCCTAAAGATCTGTTCTACGTTTTGTACAATACCGAGCCCGGCATGACGCCGCCTGAAGAACTGCAGAGTCTCGAAGAATCGGTGCGTGAGTTCAGTGCCATTGCGCATGGCGCCGGGCTCAAGTTGGGATGGGGACCCACCAATGCAATGCTCACCGCCGACGAGGCGAGGTTCCTTGGCCTGGCCAAATACGTCGACTCGATGGGTCTGCAGCACCAGAGAATTCTGCAACTCGAGGGCCTGGAAGCTTTCGTCGCCCAGACCCGGCGGCGCAGTGAGTTGGTGCGAAAGATTAACCCGGAAGGCACAACCCTGGTGCAGGTAGTAGTGGGACGCGGCACCAACGAGCAGTTGATACAGGCCCTGAAGGCTGTTCTGCCCTACATCGGTGAAATCAGCGTCTGGACCATGCAGGATACGAAGTCCGCGGCCGAGATTTTGACTGCTGTTCGTGCCTCGGCAAAGTGAAGGTGGGTTGCCGTCCCCCGCCCGCGCGATCCTCTTTGGGGGGAGTCGCTAGCGCGCGGAGGGGCAACTGAAGGTCACGCGGCAATGGACCGCCAGCCATGCTGCCGCGTATCGAGGAGGTGTTTCGCGATGAGATCTACCAGACTTGTGTCCAACCTTTGCTCAACGACAGCCTTAGTCCTTGTTCTGCTCCTTTGTTTGTCCGCTGCTTGCCTGGCGGCGGACCAGAAAGGCCCCATCACCATGGTCATGGTGCCGCAGTATCAGGCGCTCAAGGACGTGCTGATCTCCGGCGATGTTGTGTTCCTTTTTGCCGCCCGTCAGCCCGATCCGAGCGAACGGGAGACAATCATGGAAATCATGCGGAAACGCCAGCAGCAACAGGCCGCCGGGCAACAACCCGGCACAGCGCAACCGCCTGGTGGTCCGGCCCAGCCCATGGTTTTCTTCAAGACTGTTTTCGATGAGGGTAGCTTCTCCGGCGGACTGGCGGCCCTGGAGGCCATCCATGATTCGCGCGTGCGCAAAACAGTCTGTCTTTCTTCTATCGAGGACCTGAAGGCCAACCTGACGCGCCTGCCCAAAGACATCCGGTGGGTGGCCTACAACATGGAACCTCAGATGACCCCCCGCGAGGAATTGCAAGACCCGGGGAAAGCAGTCGTTCAATTCGCGAAGGTCTGTCACGACAACGGGCTCAAGCTGAACTGGGTGCCGGGAGGATTCCGGATGTTCGAGGACGAAAAGAAGCTATCCCCGATTGCGCCCTCAGTGGACGCCATCGTTCTGCAGCAACAGCACGAACTTCAGCAACAGGGTGTCGATACCTTTGTCACTCTTGCCCGCAAGCGGACCACACTCATCAAAAAGCTCAATCCGAAGTGCGAGGTTTACGTACAGGTCGTGATCGGCCGCGGGTCCAACGAGGACTTGGTGAAGGCCTTGAAAGCGATCTCCTCTACTGTGGATGGCGTCGTACTTTGGACGATGAAGGACACAGACACCCTTAAAGAAATACTCAGAGCGATTCGGTGAACGTCTCTATCGTGCCTGGCGAATCTTAACGGTCTTCGGGCCGGTAGTAATGGAGCTCGAACAAGAGGCAACCCTTTTCCGATTTCACCGGCCCATGGTAGACGCCGGGAGGCCGGCAGGCGTAAGTGGGAGCAAAGAACTGCTTCCCTTGTCTGTAGCCAAAACCCCATGACGTTTTGGAATCAGTAACTTGCGGTCCGGGGACTTTGGCCTGCCGAGGTGGCGTTACAGCATGTTACAACCGTGCGTTCATGGTCGAATTTATCCTTGCGCGCTTGGCCGCACTCCGAGTCTTCTTCCGCAGTCGGGGCGACACCGCCCTTGAGATCCTCGCCCTGCGACAGCAGGTTGCTGTGCTCAAACGGAAACGTCCTCACCCCAATTTGAGGTCCGCCGACCGGTTGTTCTGGACCTTTCTGCGTGGCTTCTGGTCCCGGTGGGTCAATGCCCTGGTCGTTGTGAAGCCGGAGACCGTGGTCGGCTGGCATCGCCGCTGGTTTCCGGCTTTACTGGCGTTCCCGAGCTCGCGGCGGTAGACCGAGGATCACCGATGAGATTCGAACCCTCATCCGCCGCATGGCAAACGAAAACCCAGACTGGGGTGCCTCCAAAATCCACGGGGAACTTCAGAAACTCGGCTTCGTCGTCTCCGAACGGAGCGTGGCACGATATCTGCGGCGTGTCGGCCGCCGCGGCGACCCCTGTAAGCGCTGGCTGACCTTCTTGCAGAATCACCGCGAGGCGATCGTGGCGATGGACTTCTTCACCGTGCCGACGGTGACCTTCCAACTGCTCTACTGCTTCTTCGTGATCGAGCACAGCCGACGCAAGATCCTCCACTTCAACGTGACCCGCCACCCAACCGCGGAGTGGGTCATCCAGCAACTGCGAGAGGCCTTTCCCGAGGCTGGCCGCTACCGTTATGCGATTCTCGACCGCGACTCGAAGTTGGACGCCGACGTCCTCGCCTTCCTGAAGGCAACCGGTCTGAAACCCAAACGCACGAGCTTCCAGGTACCCTGGCAGAACGGAATCGCTGAAAGATGGGTGGGCGGCTGTCGGCGTGAGTTGCTGGACCACGCGATTCCGCGGAACGAACAGCACTTGCGACGCCTCGTCCGTGACTACGTCGCCTACTTTCAGGAGGACGGCATTCACGATGCCCTCGGCAAAGACACGCCGAATCGCCGGCCAGTCGAAAGGAGCCCATCACCACAGGCGACCGCGATTTCAAGCGCCCGCCTGGGTGGTCTCCATCACCGGTACTCGTGGCGCGCCGCCTGAGCGCCGCAAGCTGAAGGCATTGAAGTCGAACTCGGTTGGCGAGGCAGCGCGATCTGTCCACAAGCACGCCGAGGCGCCATTCCGAGCGCGTTTCGGCCCGACGGCCGTGCTGCGGAACGCTTGGATACTGCAGTTTCACAGCGCGAACTTCGGTGCCAGGCATCACCCGCGAGATCCAAAGGAACATGACTTCGTCTCCCATCGGCTGCACATCCTGCGCGATACACTTCTGGCTACACACAGCGGATGTATAAGGCGAGCTACCTGGGCCGATTGGCGGCGTTCTAATGGGTAGGCACCCGGCACCAAGGACCTCGATTTCCAGGATTCGGTTTCATCTTTTCGGCTTGGCGGGCGCCGCGTCCTTCCTGGAAGCTGGGCAGGGCAGGCCGAGCGCGGATCCAGTGCGGAACGCGTGCGAGTGCGGTCGTCGTGCTGGGGCGGACGAAGGGCGGCATCGGTCGGCTTCGAGGTGATGCGCCGATCGAGCGGGGGTGCCGGAACAATCTCGGGGCAGAATCGCTTTGTGACGAATGGCGGTCGGGATGAGGTAGTCAAGCCGTCCAGGGGGCGGGCGATCCAATGGCGCGCCTGCTACGCGCAGGGATGGCCCTTCTAGTGTAGTGCGTCATTGATTGCTTGGCTTATCGAAGCGCCGTAGGCGCGGCCGATAATAGCCCAACACTTCAGTGCTGGGTAGTAAACGAACGCGAAGAGTCCCGGAGGGACGACTGAAACCGGCCATTTGCGGGAGGTTCGGTCGTCCCTACGGGACTCGGCTCCTTTTTCTCAGTTTCCCAGCGATAAATCGCTGGGCTATTTT
>JAPKYU010000087.1 GCA_026394175.1 Acidobacteriota bacterium
GGTTGCCCTGGATGGCCGGGACGTGCTCGACCTTGGCCCAGGCTTCGTCCAATGGGATTCGCCAGTCCACTCCCAGCACGGATGCGCCCGCCTGCTGCATGGCGGGCAGCAGCGAAGCGGTGTCGGTGCCGAAATGGATTACCGGAACGCCGCGCTGCTCGACCGCCTTCACCAGCCGCTCCGTGTACGGCAGCACGAATTCGCCATAATCATCCACCGACAGGCAGCCAACCCAACTGTCGAACAACTGGATGGCGGCCGCGCCGGCATCCACCTGGGCCAGCAGGTATGGCTCCAGCACGCCGCAGATCTTTTCCATCAGGTGCGCCCACACTTTTGGGAGCCGGTAAATCAAGGTCTTGACGCCGACAAAGTGGCGGGAGCTGCCGCCCTCGATCATGTAGCTGGCCATGGTAAAGGGAGCGCCGGCAAAGCCGATCACCGGGAGCCGCCCGCCGAAATGCCGCTCGACCAGCCGGATGGCGTCGGCCACGTACCCGAGTTCGGCGGCGACGGCCGGGCCGCCGGCCAGCCGGGCCACGGCCGCTTCATCGCGCAGCGGGCTCTCCAGCAGCGGGCCCTCACCCTGCTGAAAGCGCAGCCGCATGCCCATGGGCTCCACCGGCAGCAGCAGGTCGGCAAAAATGATGGCTGCATCCACGCCCAGCCGCTCGGCCGCGGTGATGGTGACTTCGGCGGCGAGTGAAGGTGTTTTGCAGATCTCCAGCAGGCTGTGCGCGGCGCGCACTGCGCGGTACTCCGCCATGTAGCGCCCCGCCTGGCGCATGAACCAGACGGGCGTGGCATCCACCGCCTGGCGCCGGCAGGCCCGCAAGAATCGCGACCCTGGTTCGGGCATAGATAAAGAATTATATAGGACGCCGATAAACGCAGAAAAACGCAAATGAAAAACTTGGTGCCTTTGCGGGTTTGTGGTGAAATCGAAGGCAGACCATATGGAACGAGTGGCGATAGTCGGTGTGGGACTGATCGGCGGGTCGCTGGCGCTGGCCTTGCGCAAGCACGGGTTCACGGGCGTCATCGCCGGCGTGGCCCGCCGCGCGACGCTGGACAAGGCGCTGGCGGCCGGCGTCATCAACGAAGGGTTTGAGGAGCCGGAAGCGGCGGTGCGCCGCGCCGACGTCGTTTACCTGGCGGCGCCCATCTCCGTGATTCTCGACCTGCTGCCGCGGGTCCGCGGTGCCGTCGCGGATCACGCGCTGGTCACCGACGCCGGCAGCACCAAGGCTCAGATCGCCGATAAGGCTTCGGTGCTGTTCTTTGAAGGGCCGGTGTTCATCGGGGGCCATCCGATGGCCGGCAGCGAGAAGCGCGGCCTGGACCACGCCACGCCGGACCTGTTCCGTGGCGCCACGTATGTACTCACGCCCACCCGCCGCCAGGACCTGGAAACGCCGGCGGCCCGCGCGTTTCTGCCCTGGCTGGAGCGGTTCGGGGCCCGCGTGACGGTCATGGACGCCGAGCTTCACGACGAGGTGGTGGCCTGGACCAGCCACCTGCCGCAACTGGTGGCCACCGGCCTGGCGGCCACCGTGGCCGAACACGTTTCTCCCGACAACCTCCCCCTGGCTGCCGGCGGCCTCCGCGACACCACCCGCCTGGCCGACAGCCCCTATTCAATTTGGCGCGACATTTGCCTCACCAACAGCATCAATATCCTGGAAGCGCTTGACGCCATGCTGCAGAAGCTCGAATACCTGAAGGAGAACCTGCGGTCGCGGGCCCTGCAACAGGAGTTCGAGGCCGGGCAGCAATTGCGCGAGCGCCTCCGGCACAGTGCTTGAACCACAAAGACACCAAGGCACCAAGAACGCACGGAGGCCAGTGTGGATAAGACCGTTCTGAGCGCCGACCAGGCAGTCGCGGACATTGCCGACGGCGCGACCATTATGATGGGCGGCTTCGGGCTGTGCGGCATCCCCGAGAACCTGATCGCCGCGCTGACCCGCAAGGGCGTCCGCAACCTTACCGTCATCAGCAACAACGCGGGAGTGGACAGTTTCGGCATCGGCCTGCTGCTCGAAGGCCGGCAAGTGAAGAAGATGATCTCCACCTACGTGGGCGAAAACCGGCTGTTCGAGGAGCTGGTGCTGCGCGGCGAGCTGGAAATCGAGCTGAATCCGCAGGGCACGCTGGCCGAGCGCATTCGGGCCGGTGGCGCCGGCATCGCCGGATTCTACACACCGACCGGCTACGGAACGGTCATTGCGCAAGGCAAGGAGACCCGCGAGTTCGACGGACGCATGTACGTGCTGGAGCGCGGCCTGCGCGCCGATTTCGGCTTCGTCAAGGCCTGGAAGGGCGACCGCTGGGGCAACCTGGTTTACCGCAAGACGGCGCAGAACTTCAACCCCATGATGGCGGCCGCCGCGCGCATCACAATTGCCGAAATCGAAGAATTGGTCGAGGTCGGTCGCCTGGAGCCGGACCACATTCACACGCCCGGCGTTTATGTGCAGCGGATCCTACAGGGAGTCAACTATGAAAAGCGAATTGAGCGGCGCACCGTCCGCCTTGCGGCCGCGTAGCGGCGGCCTTCAGGTCGCCAACCAGCGGGCCGACAAGGCAGCCTCGGCCGCCCGCCGGGAAGCCTGCGTCCGCCGCGTGGCCCGGGAGCTCGCCGACGGCTACTACGTGAACCTGGGGATCGGCATGCCCACGCTGGTGGCCAACTACATCCCCGAGGGCATCGAGGTAATCCTGCAGTCGGAGAACGGCCTGCTGGGGGTCGGCCCCTATCCGCTGGAAGGCGAGGAGGACCCCGACCTGATCAACGCCGGCAAGGAAACCATCACCGAAGTCCCCGGCGCCTGCTTCTTTTCCAGCGCCGAATCGTTCGCCATGATCCGCGGCGGCCACGTGGATCTGACGGTGCTGGGCGCCATGGAGGTGGACGAACACGGCAGCCTCGCCAACTGGATGATCCCGGGCAAAATGGTGAAGGGCATGGGCGGGGCCATGGACCTGGTGGCCGGCGCCAGGCGCGTCATCGTGGCCATGGAGCACACCACCCGCGACGGCGCTCCCAAAATTCTGCGCCGCTGCGCCCTCCCGCTGACCGGCGTCGGCGTGGTCCACACCATCATCACCGACATGGCCGTCATCCAGGTGACCGCCAACGGCCTGGTGCTGGAAGAAGTGGCCGAGGGCCTGACCCCGGAGGATGTCCAAAAAGTCACCGAAGCCCCCTTGAAGATCAGCCCAAATCTCAGGAAAATGGCCGCGTAATAGGCTGTAGGCTGTAGACTGTAGGCTGTAAGCGGCAGGCTGTAGGCTGACAGTGGACGGGCAGTTCCCTACAGCCCACGGCCTACAGCCTGTTTTTCATGGAAGTTCATTCCATCGTCATACTGACGCTGCACAGCCCTCGGGAGCGCATCTGGGGCGAGATGCTGGCGCTGACACCCGCCGGGATTACGGTGCGCGGCATCGAGTTGGGGGCCTTCGAAGAGGTGCTGCGGCAGATCGCCGCCGGAGAGTCCGGCGTAGGGGCGCTTTCCGCCGTCTTCTACCCCATGCACCGCATCGAGCGCATGGCGCTGGACGAGACGGTCGGGGAAATCCCCTCGCTGGCCGAGCGCTTTCAGCGGAAAATCGGACTGACGGTACGTGAGTTTCTCTACGCCGGACATGAGCTCTGACAGCATCGAGCGCTCCACGCGCATCCTGACCATCCCGAACATTCTGAGCCTGCTCCGGCTCTTCTGCATTCCGCTGATCCTGCTGTTCATGTGGGAGCGCGACCTGCACTGGGCGCTGATCCTGTTCGTGGCCGCCGGCGTCAGCGACGCGCTCGACGGCGCGCTGGCCCGCCTCCTGAAGCAGAAGACGGTGTTCGGGATGTACCTGGACCCGGCCGCCGACAAGCTGCTGCTCAGCTCTTCGTTCCTGGTTCTGGCGCTCACCGGCGAGGTCTCCTGGCTGGTGGCCGGGTTTGTGCTGGGGCGTGATGTGGTGCTGGTTGCCGGCGTGGTCGTGCTGGTGCTGACTACCCAGACCCGCCGGTTCCCGCCCAGCGTGCTGGGCAAGGCCAACACGGTGGTCCAGGTGGCCGCGGTTTTCGTGCTGCTGCTCGATGAAGTTTACGCCTACCGCTGGCTGCATCTTCTGCGCCTGAGCCTGCTCGGCCTGACGCCCCTGCTTGCGGCGTTGAGCGGCACGCAATACGTATATCGCGGTATTGACATTTTCCGCCGCCGCCGTCTGTCCCAATCCGAGTGCGGGGTGTAGTTCACCACCAAGTGACCAAGACACAAAGTTCTTGGTGTCCCGGTGTCTTGGTGGTTATAAAGAAACGGACAGGAGGTTGACTTGCAACGTCGTGCCTTCGCGCTTCTTCTTGTTTGGCTGTCCCTGGCGTCTGTCGCAGCGACGCAGCAGAAACTGCTGACCCTGGATGAGTTGTTCGATCCCAGGAGCAAGGTCAATTTCAGCGGGTCTCCGCCCACGGGGCTGCGCTGGCTCAAGGACGGCGCGCATTACCTGCAGCGGCAGGGTGGCGGCGGCGGCCGGGGCCGGGGGGGAGGCCGGATGGAAGGCGGCCCGGGCGCGGGCCTCTGGCTCAAGGTCGAAGCCCTCACCGGCAAGTCCGAGCCCTTCTACGATGCCGGCAAGATGGAAGCGGCCTTCGCCAAACTGCCGGGGTTCCCCGCGGAGCAAGCCAAGCGCATCCCCCAGTCCTCCTTCCGAATGAACGAGGCGCAGACGGCCGCCCTCATCAACGAAGCGCACGACCTGTTCTACTACGAATTGGGAAGCGACCGGGCCGTCCGGCTCACCAACGATCCCGAGGAGGAGACCAACGAAGAGTTCAGCCCCGACGCCCGCATGGTCAGCTTCGTGCGCGGCAACAATCTCTATGTGGTGGACCTCAACACCCATCGCGAGCGCGCGCTGACCAGCGAGAAAGATCCCGAC
>JAPKYU010000320.1 GCA_026394175.1 Acidobacteriota bacterium
TCCCCGTATCTGCTGCAATACGGCGGCGGCGTGGAGCGGCAGTTACAGAAGTCGCTGGTCCTGGCCCTGAACTATACCGGCATCACTGGAGTGAAGGCGTTCCGCTCGCGTGACCTCAATGCGCCCTTGCCGCCGCTGTACCCGGCTCGGCCGATCGCAGCCATCGGCGTCCTGCGGACCATCGAATCGGCCGGGCGCATGCAAAGCCACTCGCTGGACCTGACCCTGCGCGGCTCGATCAAGAAGTACTTCAACGGCACCATCCAGCACGGCTTCGGCCGGGCTTACAACAACACCGGCGGGATCGCCGCGTTTCCGGCGAACAGCTATAATCTCTCCGGCGAGTGGGCCCGCTCGAGTTTCGACGTGCGGCATCGCTTTCGGGCGCTGGGCACGGTGAAAGCGGGGGAGCTGTTTGAGCTGGGTACGGTGCTTTCCTTGAACTCCGGGCCGCCGTACACGATGACCACCGGGCGCGACGACAACCATGACGGGCGCGCATCCGACCGTCCCGCCGGGGTCCCCCGAAACAGCAAGCAAGGGTTCGGCGCCGCGAACCTGGACCTGCGGTTGTCGCACGAATTCAAATTGACCGCCAGCGACAAGGACGAAGCACCGAGCCTGGACGCCGGCATCGAGGCCTTCAACATGCTGAACGGTGTGAATTACACGAACGTTGTCGGCAACCTCAGTTCCCCGTTTTTCGGGCAGCCGGTGGCGGCGCGGCCGGCCCGCCGCTTGCAGTTGCGGCTGGAATTCAAGTTCTGATGTGGATACTGGTAGTGGAAGATGAAGCGTCGATGGGCGAGCTTCTGCGCCAGGGACTCGAGGAGCAGAACCATGTCGTCGCGCTGGCTGCGGACGGCCTGGAAGCGCTCCATGCGGCCCGGACGAGCAATTTCGACGCCATTGTGCTGGACGTGATGATTCCAGGCGTCGATGGCGTGGAAGTCACGCGCCGGCTGCGCGCCGCAAAACACCAGGCGCCGATCATCATGCTGACCGCGCGCGATGCGCCGGCCGATATCGTCCGGGGCCTGGATGCCGGCGCCGACGATTACCTGACCAAGCCGTTTTCCCTGAAGGTTCTGCTGGCCCGGCTGCGCGCCATAACCCGGCGCGCCGCGCGGCCCGCGGCGGCGGCCCTGCAGGTCGCCGATCTCGTGCTCGATCCGGCATCGCGGGAAGTGTCGCGCGCCGGGCACAAGATCAATCTGACGGCCACGGAGTTCCGTGTGCTGGAGTTCCTGATGCGCCGCGCGGGCCGCGCCGCCTCCCGCTCCGCCATCATCGACGCGGTTTGGGGCTTCGAGAAGGATGTCGAATCCAACACCGTGGATGTTTTCATCAAGCTTCTTCGCGCCAAGATCGACAACCCGCCCCATCGCAAGCTGATCCACACCATGCGGGGCTACGGGTACATCCTGCGGGAGGATGAATGAGCCCGCGATCGATTCGATTCCGTCTGACTGCCTGGTATGCCGTGATTCTGACGGTGACCTTCGCCGTGGTGGGCGTCGGTGCGTGGTGGGCGATTCGGGACAGCATCCACGACACCATCGACAAGGACCTTCGCTCCCGCCTGCAAGCGGTGCGCGACTACCTGCACCAGCAGGCCGCCGATCCGGACTCCGGGCCACTGGCCGAAGAGCTGGCCGAGGATGCCGCGCTGACCCCGGCCGGCACGCTGATTCGCCTGGCCGGCGCCGACGGCCGTTGGATCTACCAGTCGCCCGGGACAAAGCAGTGGGACGCGAAACCTCCTCTTGCTTCCCGCCTGCCGGAGCGGGGAGAAACAGAAACCGTGGTGGCCGCCGGCAGGCCATTCCGTGTGCTGACCGCCCCCGTGTCCGTGGGTGCGGTGCAGATTGGCACGCCGATCGACGAGTATTACGAGATGCTGGGCGACTTTACCTGGACGGCTGCCCTGGCCAGTCCCCTCATTCTTCTTCTGGCCTCGGCAGCGGGCTACTGGATGAGCCGCCGCGCTTTGGAGCCGGTCGACCGGATTGCGCGAACGGCCGAGGAGATCGGAGCACAAAACCTTTCCGAACGCCTGCCCCTGCTGGGCGCCGGGGACGAGCTCGATCGGCTTTCAGCCACGCTGAATGCCATGTTTGCCCGCCTGGAAGCGGCGTTCCATCGAATCACCCGGTTCACCGCGGATGCCTCGCACGAGCTGCGCACGCCGGTCGCGGTCATTCGGACCACCGCGGAATTGGCCTTGAGCAAACCGCGCGGCCAGGAGGAATACACCAGGGAACTGGCCCGCATCCTGGCTGAAAGCGAGCGGGCCTCCCGCCTGATCGAAGATTTGATGACGCTGGCGCGCGCTGACGCCGGAGACGACGGCGTCGTGCCCGAACCGCTGGATCTGGCGGAACCCCTCCGGGAGGCATGTGCGGAGGCAGGGGTGCTGGCCGACGCGGCGGGATTGCGGTTCCACACCGAGATCCGGTCGGGCTGCCCGGTGGCCGGCGACTGCCAGGCGCTGCGGCGCCTGTTCCTAATCCTGCTGGACAACGCGGTGAAGTACACCCCGACCGGCGGGGAGATTCGGGTGGTGTTGAGCGCCGGGCAGGGCGCGGCCGTCGTCGAGGTCCAGGACAGCGGCGCGGGGATCGCGCCCGAGGACCTGCCGCACGTCTTCGACCGATTCTATCGCGCCGCCAAGGACCGCTCCCGGAAGACCGGCGGCGCCGGCCTGGGGCTGGCCATCGCCCAATGCATCGCCGCCCGGCACGGCGGCGCTGTTTCCGCCCAGAGCGCACCCGGCGCCGGCTCCCTGTTTCGCGTGCGCCTTCCCCTCCGCCCCTTGTAGCGCTGGCGTCCCGCCGGCCGGCCCTGCATGTCGCGCCGGTGCGCCGGGGTGAACTGGTAAAGGCTTCTTCACCGCTTTTTCAGAATGGCGTGGGACAATCCGCCAAGGAGGACTTAATGAGAAGCTTACTTTTGACAGCGCTGGTGGCAACGGCGCTCGTGGCGGGTCCCGCCTGGGCGCAGGACACCGCAAAGAAAGCCGCAAAAGGCGGGGAAAAGAAAACCGCGCCGGCCGCCGCGAAGAAACCGGCGGCGGACACCGAGACGAAAGTGAAGATGCAGGACTTGCCTCCGGCGGTCCAGAATTCCGTCAAGGAGCAAACCAAGGGCGCTACCTTGAAAGGTCTATCTAAAGAGGTGGAAGAGGGAAAAACCTTCTACGAGGCCGAGACCACCGTCGCCGGACACGGAAAGGACATCCTGTTCGACGCCGACGGCAATGTAGTCAGCGTCGAGGAAGAAGTGGCCATCGACAAGATCCCGGCGGCGGCGCGCGACGCCATCCAGAAGGCCGTCGGAACGGGCAAGCTGACCAAGCTGGAGACGGTCAAGGAAAAAGGGAACACCTTCTACGAAGGGCTCATCAAGAAAGGCGCAAAGGAGACCGAGGTCAAGGTGGACGCCAACGGTAAGCCGGTCAAGTAACGGCCTGCATTCTGCGTGGTCAGACGAACGCGTTTCCGAGCCTGCGAAGCGGGCGTCATGTAGTAGCCCAGCACGCCCGAATTCGGGCACGCCAGTGCTGGGTCTTCGAGGGAATTAGTGCCGAGCCCCGTACGGGGCGACATGGACCTTGGCAGTGCGGGATTCATGCCGCCCGCTTGGCGGGCCGCATGGGCTTGAATTCTGGACCTGACCTACCCGCGCCATGCGGTCCGCATCCCCGCTCCATGAATCATCTAGGCAAAGTGGTCCAGGGTGCGGGCGGAGAAGCCGCAAGCGTGCCGTCAACGAGAGGCCGAACCGAGATCGAACTGCCTGACACGGACCTCGCCTTCCGGGAAGCGCGCGACGATATCCAGTTCACCTCCCATGGCCCTAACGAAGTCGCGCAGGGTGCTGATGTACATGTCGGCCCGGCGTTCGAGCCTGGAGACCGAAGCCTGCTTGACGCCGAGCACTTTCGCCAGGTGCTCCTGGGTCATCTGACGGGCGGCACGGATGTCGTGAAGCGGCATCTCCGCGATCAAGCGCTGTGGAAACGGAATCGACAGGAACGCTCCGGCACTTCTCGATTTGGTTCCACGACGGCAACGCTCGCGCCCGCCTGGCGCAGTGGTGGTTGCCGCCCATCGCAGGTGAACGTGCAAGGACGCCCGCCCGTTGCCTTCCATGCCTCCGGACACCCTCCAGTTTCTGGCGCCGATGATGCAGTGACGTTGGGGCCGCGGGCGGCGGCCCTGGGTGCAGAAGGTCGCCGGTTCGAATCCGGCCGGCCTGACCGGTTTCCTCTCCCAAGCTGAAGCGGATCGCACGGCGTGGCCGCACCGGGAGCCGATTCACCGCAACGCCCGGCTGCCTCAAGACCGAGGGGCCCTGTCACGCTCAATCACGCTGAATCCAGGTTGACTTCACCTTCGCGTGGCGCTAGCCTTTGGCGAGATCATCCAACGGGAGGACAAAAGCAGTGGTGTGCACTCGCCTTCTATGGAAGTCCACTCTGACATGCCTCGTGGTGTTGCTCGCAACGCCGCCGGCACGCGCTCAGCAGGACCCCAAGCAGACTCCGGAAAACACCATCTCCATCGAACTCGCCGAGCCCGCGAAGGCGCAGCAGTTTTCGCGTCCACTGAAGTTCTTCGTTGCCGATACGATTGACCGCTCGGGGAACGCGCAACCGATGCTCGTGCTCCGCCCGCGCGGCGGAATCTACCTCGACCGCAAGCCGACGGAAATCGTGAAGCAAGCGCTTGAGCAGTCGCTGAAGGCGGCGGACATGCTCGCTCCTGATGCCGACTCAGCCGACTACCTGCTCACGGTGTATGTGTTTCACTTCGGCCTCGGGCAGGGCTCAGGCCTCGAGTTTTTTGGGAAACTGGACCTGGGCGTGATGGTAAAGGATCCCAAGAGCGGCAAGTCGCAGCAGGTGACGGCGATGGGGACGTCGATTCAGGGCGTTGCCGTGCGAAAGAAGAACATACTGAAAAACGTCAAGGCAAACCTGGAGGAGGCGCTGCAGGACGGCTTACGCAACCTTCTTCGCGGTCAGAAGCTGCGCGACGCAGTCGAAGCTGCCGCCCTCCCGGCCGGCGGACGCGCCTGAAGGCGCTCCTGCATGCCGTACCGGGCAGAGCCAGGCCTGCGTGCCTGCCCCGGGCAAGCGCCGGGGCTCGCCTCTTCAACCGGTGCCGCAACTCCGCGGCCCGAACACCGCCCAAAACCGCGCGACGGCGCCGTGACGGCTAGGCGCCTTTCTTGGCCAGCGCGTTCTTGATCTGGTTGGCGATCTTCTTGGCCATGAAGTTGGCCAGCAGTTTCTGATCGCGGGTGCTCGGAGTTTTCACCACCAAGTCCTTGTCGAGCAGGGCGTCCTTGGTGTTGCGATGCGTCAAGGTGACGTGGGTTTTCATGGCGCGACGCCCGCTGCCGAACCCGACCAGTACCTGCTTCGCTACGCTGCCCTTCTTGTACTCCAATACGCTCCCCGTCAGGACCAGCGAGCGCTCCGCGTCCGCGGCCGCGACCGTCTCGCCTTCTCCGACGATCTCTTGAAACAGCCGCGTTTTCTGCAGTTCCTTTCGCAGTTGGGCGTAAAGGAAGTCCGGGAATTCGGGCGAAAGCTCAACCCCCTCGCTGTGCACGAAGCGCTTCACCTCGACGGATTTGAACTTCGCCTGCTCCTTCTTCTCCGCCCACGCCGGGCACGCCACCAACAGAGCAACAATCACAGGGATCGCTAGCTTCTTCGACACTTCTTCCTCCTCTGCACGGCCGGGCCGTAGCCCGAGTCGAACGGCGGAATTATACCGCTGAAAGCCGATCCAGCAATCACACAGTGTGCTAGAATACCGGCTCGAAACCCCAGTCGTCTGTAGTCCGGTCGTGGTACCCGCACCTGCAGCGGGGTCACTGGAGGCGCCATGCGACTACCTCAGAAGCACCTGATTCCTTGTTTCTTGCCGATCTTTCTGTTCCTCCTCGCCGGCGGTGTGTTCGGCCAGCAGCGCGCGAAGATCCGCGGCTACATTACCGCGCGGCCAGACGAGAAAACGATCATGATTATGGACGATGCTATCCTCTTTGGGCCGGGAATCGGCTTTCAGATGCAGGACGCACCGCCCGGGAAGCAACTGACCGCCGCCGATCTTACGGTCGCAACAATGATCGAGGCCGAAGGCGTCTGGACCGGCAAGCACCAGTTCACCGCAGACAAGATCAAGTGCGACTGGGACCAGTTGGACAAGCAGATCCGCGAACACGCGTACCTGGAGAGGGAACCGGCGCAGTCCGCGGAGTTGATCGGGGGGCAGCCCTGTCAGCTAAGAGCGGACGGCGAGGTTCTCGTCATCGACGAGAACAGCAAGCGAGAGTGGCATGGCCGGGCCCAGGTGAAAGCGCCGGACGCACCTGTCTGGCTGGGGCGCCAAATCCGCTACAGCGGAAGACGACGGCCCGACGGGACTATGACCGTCCAAAGCATCGAGATCGGCGCCCTTCCGCCGGCCGACGCCTACGAAACTCCCGGCAAGCGAAAACTGGTGCGCGCGCAGGATCCGAAGACCGGCATCGATATTCTGGAGTTCCGCAAGGACAAGAAAGTAGAGGGTCGATTTAAGCTGTTCCCCGTTCGCGACGTTCAGGAGTATGTCTCTGCGCTGGGAACCAAGCTGATTCCGCCGGCCGCACAGAACCCGCCGATGTCTGACATTGAGTTCCGCTTCTACGTTGTCGAGGATTCGACGGCGAACGCCGCCTCCTTGCCCGACGGCTCGATCATGTTGAACACCGGCCTGCTCGGACTGATCGAGAACGAAGCGCAACTCGCTTTCGTGTTGAGCCACGAGACGGCCCACGTGCTGCAAGCACACTACTGGCGGCAGGAGAACGAGACGCGGACCAAAAGGGTGCTTATCTCCATCGGCGCAGCGGCCGCCTCGGCCTACGTTGGCAATGTCGCCGTGTTCCTCGGCCAGTTGGGGCTGGCGGCCGTGGCCAACGGCTACGCCCGGCGGCTGGAAAACCAAGCCGACCGCCTCGCCCTCGAGAATGTGGTCGAGCACGACTACGATCCTGGCCAGGCGATCGGTCTTCTCCGCATGATGGTCTCGCGGTACAGCGACCGTTCGACCAGTGCTACCTGGTCCAACCACGATTCCAGCATGCTGCGCGGCAGCTTCCTCACGGTGCAGATTGGGCTGCGCTACCCGCGGCAGGAGTTCAAGAAGGCAACCGTCGACAGCGACACGTTCCGTGCCATGCGCGAGAACATGGGCCCCGTGAAGATCATGTAGCCTCCAATAGCAACCGAAGCATCGCGGGTGCGATGGACTGATCCAGGGTAGAATTGTGCCCGCAAGCGGCGTTTCTCGGGCTGGTAATCGCGTTCCGCGACAACGAGGCGCGCATGGGGCTGGCGTAGTGGCGGTCGCGCCTGATCGCCGGGAAACGCGGTCCCAAGGACGCGCGCCCTTTGCCGTCCACACGTCCGGACACCCCCCCGGTTCCTGGCGCCGATCACGCAGCAGAGGCAGGAGGCAATAGGCAGGAAGCAGGAAGCAGGAGGCGGCAGGCAGTAGGCAGTACGCACTAGGCAGAAAGCAGGGCCTCCAGCCTCCAGCCTCTTCTGAGCTCCTGCGCAATGGCAGCCCACCTGCAATCAACTCCACGGGCGTGGCTTGCGTCCTGCTGGGTTTTGGTTCTCCGGCAGCCGCATATGTTCCCAAGGTCCTGAGGCTGAATGGCCACACCGGAAGACGCGTGGCGGCGCGCGCCGGACGCCCGTGGGAACGTACGTTCACTTCAAGTGGACCCACATTCCACCGCCACCCGCTTGCGGACCCGCAGCCGGGGGGGCTGATCACCAGCTTCAGCGCCGCTAAGGAGCCGATATCAAGAATGATCCAAGTCCTGACGAACGCCAGCGACGTCTGCGGCCTGGGACCCGCCTGGAATCAACTGGCCGAACGATTCGGCAGCCCGTTGTTGCGGCACGAATGGTTCGCGAGCTGCGCTGAAGCCTTCTGTCCTCCGGCGCGGCTTCAGCTCCTGGTGGCACGGGATGGGAACGGAGAGGTTTCCGGCATCGCTCCCTTGGCGCTGGGCGACCTGGAGGGAACGGAAACGCTGGAAATCCTGGGAAGCTCGGCGCTCTACGAGCCCACCGGGTTGTTGTACCGGGACGAGCCGGCGCTTGAGGAGTTGATCTCGGCAACGCGGGCCATCAACAGAGTCGCGGTGATCCGCCGGCTGCCGCTGGGCTGCCCCGAAGCCCGCATATTCGAACGCGTCTGGCGCGGCCGTTCCATCCTGACGGTTCAAGCCGCCCCCGCCTCTCCCTGGCTGCCCATCGGCTCGTGCTGGCAGGAATTCGACAATGCCCTGCCATCGCGCAACAAGTACGACCTGAAGCGGGCGTATAAGCGCGGGCAGAGCATGGGGAAAATGGAAACGGAAGTGTTGGCGCCGGCGCCCTCCGATGTCGAGGCCTATCTGGGCGAGATGAGCCGCGTTGAAGCGACCGGCTGGAAGGGGCGGGCGGGGACGGCACTGAGTCTTGACAACCAGGTTGGCCGGTTCTTTCGCCTCTACACCCAGCGCACCGCCGCGGCCAACATGCTGCGCCTGGGCTTCCTCCGCATCAACGGACAGATCGCGGCCTAC
>JAPKYU010000085.1 GCA_026394175.1 Acidobacteriota bacterium
AGCACCAGCAGCAGCACGCCTCCGCGCTCCTGGTGAGGGACTATCATCATCGGGCAACCCCTCCCATCCACAGGCGCGCGTACACCGGCGTCGGGGCCAGGCGCGTCGCGCCGGACGCGCCCTGGGCAAGTTGCAGGCGAATGGCGGACGGCACGTAGGGATTGGTCAGCAGCGACCAGGGCGCCACCCACTCCGCCTTTGCCGATGTTTCGCGCAGATACTCGAAGCGGCACTCTGCCAGTCCTTGGAACAGCAGCATGGCCCGGTCGGCATCGAATGGCCTGAGCTGCGGCTTCTGCCCGCCCTCGCTGGTCGCCTCGGTTCCCACCACCCAGCGCGCCAGCCATTCGTCGTCCAGCGCCGGCTGCTCGTCCAGCCACAGCTTCCAGGTGCGGTCCGGCTGCTGCTCGGCAAAGTAATCGGCCACCACGATGCCGCCCCGGCCGTGCTGCGCGGCTGAATAGGTGCTGAGGAAAACCAGCCGCGTTTCGTCACCGAAGAAAAACGGCATTCTTTGCCTGCGGTTGAACAACTCCACCTCCACGATCCGCATCACGCCACCGCCGAGCTGCGCGGGCAGCAGGTCCGCGGCGTTTGCCTGGCGCCGCAGTGCGAGCACCGCGCCCTGGCTTTTTTCCCAGGCCCGCACGCCGATGCGCAGCGAAACCGTCACCGCCAGCGCGACCAGCCCGGAAATGGTGATGGCGATTATCAGTTCCAGCAGGGTCAGGCCCGATTCACCACGGAGGAAGTGACCGCGGCGGCATGGACACGGATGACCTCCCGGAGTCCATGGGAACCTCGAACTGCGTTCATCTGCGTTCATCCGCGTCCCTCTACCGTATGGGCTGGGGCGGTGACCAGCCCTGGTACTTGCAGGTCTCAAGCGTGACCTGCTTCTCGCCCTGAACGCCCTTCCAAAAAACCCGTAACTTGATGACCGCGATCTCCGGCACCACGTCGGGGTTCACGGGTGCCCGGCCGCCGGGGTCCCACGGCGCGACCTCCGCTTCCCAGCGGTAGCTCTCGTCCCAGCGGTCTTCCAGGCGTCCGGGCTTGAGCTTCTCCTCGATCAGCAGCCGGCTCATCTGCGCGCGGGCCACCAGCACGGCTTTTTCGTACCCTTCGGCCCGCGACAGGTTGCGCAAGGAACCGGAGAGACCGCTCATCAGCGCGGCCGCGGCGATTCCCACCAGCGCGGTGGCCACCAGGACTTCCAGCAGCGTGAACCCCGCCAATTGCGGATTGCGGATTGCGGATTGCGGATTTAACCCGCCGCCCGAGAAGATGGGTGAATGCTGACGTGTGCAACCCCGAAAGCCGCTTGATCTGTTTTTTTCTGCGTTCATCTGCGTCCCGTTCAGTCCGGAATCTGCAATCCGCATTCCGCACTCCGAAATTACTCGATGCGCACCAGGGGCAGCGCGCTCAAGGGGTCGAACTCGATGCGGGCCGCGCGGCCCCGCTCGTTCCGCAGCTTGAGGTCGAGCCGGGGCACGGCGCCGTCGGGCGCGAACAGGAAGGCGCGCACGCTCTCCTCATCCAGGCGTATGCCGGCGGGCAATTCCCAGCTCCGCCGTTCGGCCTGCCCGCCGGCGGCGCTGAAATCCTCCAGCTCCACGGTGCGGCGCGCGGGATCGATGGTTACCTGGCAGACGGTCTGCCGGCGCACGGCGCGCTCCCGCGCGTAGCGCACGGTGCTGGCCAGCCGCTCGGCCGTGGTGCGCAGCCGCAGGTTGTCCAGGCCGGATGCCAGCGAAGGCAGCACCAGCCCGCCGGCCACCGCGATGATCGCCACCACCACCAGAATCTCGATGAGCGTCATCCCCGATTGCGGATTGCGGATTGCGGATTGCGGATTGCCCGCACGCCAGCACGTGCGCCTGGCTCCGAGTTTCTCCGGGTTGAAATCCGCAATCCGCATTCCGCAATTGGCTCAGTGTTTCCAGCTCACGATGTCGGCGTTCTCGCCGTCCCCGCCCTCGCGCCCGTCGGCGCCGTAGGAGATGATGTCGGGCTCCTCGCCGTGGTCGCCGGGGAACTTGTAGATGTACGCGTGCCCCCAGGGATCGGGCGGCACGTCCTGGGGCAGGTACGCTCCGTCCCATCGGGCTTCGTCCTGCGGGCGCACTCGTAACGCCTGCAGGCCCTGCTCGGTCGAGGGGAAGCGCCCCGTGTCGAGCTTGTACATGCCGAGCGCGGTGATGAAGCCGTTGATCTGTTCGCGGGCCACGGTCTGCTTCGCCCCGCTGACCTTCTTCCACAAGCGCGGCAGCACCAGGGCGCCGAACATGGCGATGATGGTGACCACCACCAGCAGCTCGATCAGCGTCACGCCCCGCGTCCTATCGGTTCGAACTTTCCTCTCCAATGCATCCACGTCAACACCTCTTCAGGCTATAAGGCTATGGGCCAGAGGCCCAGACTCATCCGCAATTGTGCCCACAGCCTACAGCCTTACAACGGGACGTCGTTAATGCTCACAATGGCCATCAGCATCGACAAAACCATGGTTCCCACGACCAGGCCCATTACCAGGATCACCAGCGGCTCGAACAGCGCGGTGGCGCGCTTGATGGCCGCCCGCGTGTCGGAGTCGTAGATGTCGGCCATGCGGCCGAACATGACATCCAGCTTCCCGGTTTCCTCGCCCACCCTCAGCAGGTGGGCGGCCAGGGCGGGGAAGACCCGGACGCGCTGCAGCGGCCCGGCCAGCCCCTCGCCGCGCTGCACGCCCTGGGTTACAACAGCCAGCGATTCGCTCAGGATCACGTTGTTCAGCAGGCCCCTGGAGATCTTGAGCGACTGCACCAGCGGGACGCCGTTGGCCACCAGGGTGGCCATGGTACGGGCGAAGCGCGCGGTCTCGGCCTTGCGGAACACTTCGCCGGCCACCGGCAGTTTGAGCTTCAGCGCGTCGAACTGGCGGCGCCCCAGCGGCGTGCGGACGTAATACCGGGCGGCCACGGCCCCCGCCGCCGCGCACAGCGCCCCCATCCAGCCGTAGGCCCGCAGCAGGTCGCTGGCGCGCATCAGCACCCAGGTGGGCGTCGGGATCGGCACGCGCGATTCGGTGAAGACCTGGGCGAACTTGGGGATGACGTAGTTCATCATCACCAAGATCGAGCCGGCGCCCACCAGGGCCAGCAGCGCGGGGTAGATCAGGGCCGAGATGATGGAGCCGCGCAGCTCATCGGCCGAGCGCTCGAATTCCACCAGCCGTTCCAGGACCACGTCGAGCGACCCGGAGGCTTCTCCGGCCCGGATCATGTTGATGTACAGATCGGAAAAGACTTCCGGGTGGGTGCCCAGGCTGTCGGCCAGCGGCTTGCCGGCCTTCAGGGCCCTCAGCACATCCCCGATCAGGGCGCGGAAGGCGGGCCGCTCGTTCAGCTCGCCGCAGACGGAAAGCGCGCGGTCCAGCGGCAGGCCCGCGCTCACCAGTGTGGATAGTTCCTGGGTGAAAAACAAGCGGTCGCGGGCGCGGAGGCGGCCACGGAACAGCAGCCGCATCACGTCCACGCCCGCCGCCCCGGCCGCCGTTTGCCCCCTGGCCGTGCCGATGTAGACGGGGAACAGCGCCATCTCGCGCAACTGGCGGGCCACCACGTTTTCGGTGTCCCCGGCAAGCGAGCCTTCCACCGGCTTGCCCGCCGCTGTTACCGCTTTATAAAAGTATTCAGCCATTGGTGCAAGGTCCAAGGGTCCAAGGGTCCCAACCTGCCTACTGCCTACTGCTTACTGCCTACGCGTCCTGCGTGACCCGCAACACTTCCTCCACGGTGGTGACGCCGCGATTCACCTTGTCCCACCCGTCTTCCTTCAGCGCGATCATGCCGTTGTTGCGCGCCGCCGCGGCGAGCACGGTGGCGTCGGCGTTCTGCACCACCAGGCGGCGAACCTCCTCGTGGACCTCCATCATCTCGAAGATCCCCTGGCGGCCGCGGTAGCCGGTGCCCGAACACTGCGCGCAGCCGGCGCCGCGGTAGACCTGGCGGCCCAGCGCCGCCGAGCGGCCTTCGTCCACCGCGCGGCATTCCGGGCAGATGACGCGCACCAGGCGCTGCGCCAGCACGGCCATCAGCGACGAGGCGATCAGGTAGTTCTCCACACCCATGTCGGTCAGCCGGGTGATGGCGCTGGGAGCGTCGTTGGTGTGCAGCGTGGAGAACACCAAGTGGCCGGTCAGCGCCGCCCGGATGGCGATCTCGGCGGTTTCCAGGTCGCGGATTTCGCCCACCATGATCACGTCCGGGTCCTGCCGCACAATGTGGCGCAGGCCGGTCGCGAAGGTCAGCCCGATCTGCGGGTTCACGTGGATCTGGTTGATCCCGTCCATCTGGTACTCGACCGGGTCTTCGATGGTGATGATCTTCTTGTCGGGCAGGTTGATGCGCTTCAGCGCCGAGTACAGCGTGGTCGATTTGCCGCTGCCGGTCGGCCCGGTCACCAGGAAGATGCCGTGCGGTTGCGACGTGTAATGCTCCATGCGCGCCAGCATGCGCTCAGGGAAACCCAGGTTGGGCAGCTCGTAGAAATCGCCCGCGGAGCGGTCCAGCAGGCGCATCACCAGGCTTTCGCCGTAGAGGGTGGGCAGCGTGGAGACGCGCAGGTCGATCTCCTTGCCCAAGGTCTTGAGCTTGATGCGGCCGTCCTGGGGCAGACGCGTCTCGGAGATGTTCATCCCGGCCAGCACCTTCAGGCGCGAGACAATGGCCAGGAGCTGGCCCCGCGGGGGCGAGGGAATCTCGCGCAGCAC
>JAPKYU010000050.1 GCA_026394175.1 Acidobacteriota bacterium
GCCGGCCGCGAACGGCACTGGCAATGGGTATTTCCAGCTTCTTCCCACTACCTCGACCGAACGACGCGTATCCGGCATCGTCACCATCTCGAACTGGGAGGAAAGTCACTGGACCTGGAAGAAGCCATCGGAAACCATGCGGTTGCCGCCTCGACTCGCCGCCGGTAGTTTCGTGTTAGAGTGACCGGGACGGCTTTTATTCAGGTCAGCATAAACAGGAGTCAGACTGACCGCGGCGACATAGCGGGTTTGAAATGCCCTCGAACTCCCTGCTGCACTGGCGCGAGTCGCAGCGCAGTAAGCTTGACGAGATCATGGACGCGCACCGCGCCGTTGGAGGAACGGGACGTGGGCGCCGTTATGCGACAGAGCAGGTCAACCACGCCTATGCTGTGCTCTTGTCCTCGCAGTTCCAGGGCTTTTGCCGCGACCTGCACTCCGAGTGCGTACAACACATCGTTCAGAGGGTTCCAGCTCCTTTGCAGAACGTGGTTCGAGGTGAGTTCGTGCGCGATCGCAAACTCGACCGAGGCAACCCCAATCCCGGCAACATCGGTGCGGACTTTGGGCGGCTCGGCCTTCCGATCTGGGACAAGGTGAAGGCGCTCGACAGGAGAAACGATGAGCGGAAGCAACGACTCGAGGAACTCAACGACTGGCGAAACGCCATTGCGCACCAGGACTTGGATCCCGCGAAGCTCGGGGGCCGCACCACGCTGCGGCTCAACGATGTCAACCGCTGGCGGCGGGCGTGCGACCAACTGGCCCGGGCCTTCGACCAAGTGGCGCGCGGGCACCTCAATGGCTTGGTAGGTTCACGGCCTTGGTGATAGACTGCAAGCATGGGTTACGCGAGCACCACTCACGGCCTCCCGCGCCCCCGGTTCCAGCCGGGAAGGCAGGTGCAGTTCCGGCTCGCAAACCAGGTCGTGCGCGGGACGGTCACCGAGTACCGGGGTCCGCTGGCGGTAGGCGGACGGCATTTGTATCGCGTGGAAGTTCCCTTTTCTGGTAAATACGTGCAGGTCTACGAGATACCCGAGGATGAACTCAAGCCAGCGTAGCTGGGCGCTGAACTGGCGAAAGAGGCACCAACCAGGGAACCGGCCTGACGAGGCGCTGCAGGCGGCGGCCGAAAACGGACCGCGCCTGAGCGACTGACTCGTCAGACGGCCCGAGGTAGCGACATGATTACGCGGCAGGCTGCGCTTGATCAACTTGCGGTGCTCATCGCCAAAGGCGAACAGATTGTGAACTCGTACCACATCGGTGAGTACGGTGGCACCGAGACTCGACTCCAGGAGCACGACCTGAGGGCCTTCATCACTGCGGCGTTTGGTGCTGTCGAGCGCATCGCCGGGCGCAGCAGCGAGTACTACGCACAGTAGGTCAGCATACCACCGGGGAAGCGGGTCATCCTTGAGTCGGAGATTCCAGCAGCTGCCCAGGGATCGCTCTTGGCGTTGCGAGCGGCCGTAGAAGCCGGTCTTCTCGCCGGACTGGAGGCCGTCGTCCGAGCCAACGTGTACGACGATTTATTGTCACAGGCGGCTGACCTGCTTCAGGCTGGGTACGAGGTCGCGGCGATGGTTCTTACCGGTGCGGTTCTGGAAGAGCACCTGCAGAAGTTGTGTAGGGCTAGATCCCTCGCTTGGAAGGGCTCGGGCGGAATCAGTAAGTACAACGATCTGCTTCGCCAGAGCCTCTACGATCAGGTCACTTGGCGGCGAATTCAGGCAATCGGAGATCTGCGGAATCACGCTGCGCACGGTGAAGGGGGCCTTGTAAAGAAGGATGACGTTGCAGACGCGTTTGGCAGATCGGTCATGCCTTGCCGCGATGTGTTTACGAGGCCCGCCCAGGAGGGAGCCTCGCGGCTGATCCGCGCTGTTCGGCCGAATCGGCAGGGTCTCGATCGAGGTTGACACCACGCCAAGGAGCGAAACAACCTGTTTATTGGCGGAGAGGAGTTTGAGCCATGAGAATCGCCCCGGTGGCGGACGTGAAAGCCCGCCTGAGCGCCTATTTGCAGCAATGCGAAACGGAAGGCCCGGTTGTGATCACCAGGAATGGGAAGGCTGTAGCCGTCCTGCTTGCGCCAATGAACGATGAGGACTTGGAGAACCTGCTGCTTGCTCGCTCCCCGCGCTTTCAAGCTCTGCTGGCCAAATCGCGAGAAAGCATCCAGGCAGGCAAAGGACTTTCCTCAAGGGACTTCTGGAAAGCTGTGGCCCACCGCCATCGGAGAGGGGTAGGTCCCAAACAGGTATCTGAGGTTTCCCAGCCCGGAGGGCCTAACCAAAGCGCCCCAGCCAACGCCCGCTCAAGGCGCCGACGCGGCTGAGCTTCATGGCGTTAGCCGGACGCCGTTGCGGGTTAAGGTTTCGATCCACAACGCATTCCCTGATCGGCGGTTCAAACCATGAAGCTGAATTATTATCCCGAGACCGATTCGCTGTACATCGATCTGTCGGAACGGGCCAGCGTCGAAAGCCGGGAGATTTCCGAGGGCGTAGTTCTCGATTACGACGCCCAGGGCAACCTGGTCGGACTCGATATCGATAACGCAAGTGCCAAGGTGGAGATTCACAAGCTTATCGTCAGCAAGCTTCCGGCTTCGGTGGAGACCATCGCTGGGTAACCAGGTACTGCAGCGGCCTGTTACCCAGCCGGCGGGTGGCCCGCCCTCCTGGCACTTGCAACTCGGCCAACCCCATTTCGGAAACTGACCCACCACTCCGGCCCGCGAAAGGGCGGCGGTCAGTAGGGTCAAAACCGCAGCCCCCGCAAGTTGCGCTCCCACAGCGCGTTCGCGTCCCGCTGAAAGAAAAGGCCGTGTGCCGAAAAGTGACGTCCGAACTTTATTTGGTTTGTTTTCAACCGCGAGCGAGGCGGAAGGGCCGAAAAACTTGACACGGTATGCTAGAATGAAATTATGTGGATAGTGCGATAATTTCACGATTTCTCGGCTCCCGCCATTACATATCCATTAAAGTAATGGCTACGGTGATGCAACTATAACAAAATAAGGGAAGTAGAAATGGATGCAATCGTCTTATAACCCATTAAACCAGCCAGTTAAACAACCGGAAATGGGCGCGTCGAGTTGGAACGGCACAAGCGCACGGCGTGGTTTACAATGCACCCACGGAAGGAGATCGAAGGATGGAATCAGACCGCAGAACGTTTCTGAAAGGGGCCGCCGCGCTGAGTGCGGCGCCGCTGTTTGTTCCCCGAAGCGTGTGGGGCGCCAACGACACGCCCAGCTACGCGCTGATCGCGGCCGGCGGGCGCGGCCGCTACCTGAACCGCAATTTCCAGAAGCTCGGCGCCCGGTGTGTGGCCATAGCGGAAGTGTATGAGCAGCACATGCAGGAAGCTCTCAAGGACTCTCCCGCCGCCAAACCGTACGAAGACTACCGCCGCTTGCTGGAGCAGGAAAAAGGCATAGATTTCGTCGTGTTGGCCGGGCCCGACCACCACCATTGCCCGATGCTGCTCGAGGCGCTGGCGGCCGGCAAGGATGCCTATGCCGAGAAGCCGCTGTCGAAGACCCTGGAAGAGAGCGCGCGGATGGCGGCCGCCGTGCAAAAGAGCGGAAAGATCGTGCAGATCGGCATGCAGCGCCGTTCGGCCGCGTCGATCATTCAGGCCAAAGAACTGATCGATACGGGCGTCCTGGGCCGCATAACCATGGTCAAGCCCCAGTGGCACTGGAACGTCGCCAGACCGCTCAACAATTCGCCGCTGCCGGGCAAGCTCAACTGGAAGCTGTTCCTGGGCAGCGCGCCGCAGCGCGAGCTGGTCCCCATGCGCTTCCGCTATTGGCGCTATTTCTGGGACTATGCCGGCGGCAACATGACCGACCAGGGCACTCACCTCATGGATGTGGTGCAGTGGTTCACTAATTCGGGACCGCCGAAGTCCGCCCTCTGCTACGGCTTCGTGGCCAAGGACGAAGGGGCCGAGCACCCCGAGGTTTTCTCCGCGGTCTTCGAGTTCGAGGGCTTCATGGCCACCTGGACGCTGGACTACTGCAATTCGTTCCAGAACGGCTGGTCCATCACCTTCATGGGGGACAAGGGCACGATGATCCTGGACGAAAGCGGGTACCGGGTTTGGGATGAGCCCTGGAAAGCCAACAAGCCGCCCATTCACGAGCAGAAAGCGCCCGTGCCGATCGAAAGCCACATTGAGAACTTCCTCGATTGCATCAAATCCCGGCGGCAGCCCAACTGCCCCGTGGAGGTTGGGCAACGCGCGGTCGCCGGCCCGCACCTGGCGAACATCGCTCTTCAGAAAAGCACGCAGGCACACCTCGATGCGGACATGGTGAAGGTGCGGCTCGGATAGGGGGCCGATTCACCACGGTGAATTCCGGCTACCGGGGTTTCAGGAACGGGGAGCCGGTCATGGTGAGGCAGGTGCGGGAAATGCGGTCGTGCCATGCCAGGGCCTCTTCGTCGAAGGCGGCCCACAGGAAACCGAAGCCCAAGGCCGCGCTGCTGGGCACAACGGCCAGAACGCGGAGCAGCCGTTGCCCGGGCCGCGCCGGTCTTCCCTCAAAATCGACCAACCGCAGCCCCAGCCAGCGCATCCCGGGCGTGGCGGCCGCATAGAACAGGAAGAGGAACAGGTAGACGCCGGCCAAAAGCGCCATCGCGGCGCAGAAGGCCAGGACACCGGCGCGCTGCAGCGCAAAGCGGCCGCCGAGCGCCGTGTAGATCCCCGCGAAAAGGGCGCACCCAACCGCCACCAGGGCGGCATCGAACACCGCCGACATCACCCGTGCCGCCAGCGGCGCCACCGGGAAGTTCACGGCCTTTTCGATCAGTGCAAGGGGCGAGGAAGGAGGCGGCTCGGGAAATGCCAGCGACGCTTGGGTTGCGGGTGAAGCTGATACGATAGAACCCGGCGGACGAGTAAGGTTCAAGGTCCGACGAGCAGGGTCCAAGGTCCCAGGTCCAAGGTCCAAGGTCGGCCGCACGTCGGGAGGTGGACCTTGGGCCTGGGACCTTGGACCTTGGACCGCCGCCTTCCGCGCCTTGCGGATATCCTCGAACGGAATGACCTTCCGGGTGGCACCGGCAGGAATGCCTGTGCCACTGCGGGCGGTTGCGGGAGCAGGCGCGAAGCTCAGCGCTTCGCTTGGGTCGAAGGCCAGCGGCAGCGTGGCCTGCGCCTGGCGGCGTTGGCGGAAGCGCTCCACCCGCACGGACACCTCTTGCCGCCATGGCGCGCTCTCCGGCGGGGCGCCGGCGGGCCCGCACGCCGGCGGGGCGGGAGAGACCTCGGCCGGCACGGTGGCTGCCACGATGGGCGGGGGCGGCGCCTGCGCATCAGGCCCGCACTCAGACCGCAAGTCGCCGCTCCCGGCTCCCTCCGCGGCGCCGGAGCGCGGCCCGGTCTCAAACTTGTACGCACACCGCTCGCAGCGGTATTCGTAATCGTCGTTAGGGTAACCGCAGCAAGGACAGTTGATCACTGTTGTGTCATTCCCCGCCGCATGCCTTGCGACCGTTTCCCGGCGGTGATACATTCCTTGGTTAAATCATGAGAGCTCTCGGGACACCAGGCGCGGCGCCTCCGCGCTCTCGCTTCTGGTGTAGCACAGCCGTTCTAGCCTGTCAGCTTGTTTTCGTTGGGATGGGCCGGAGTGTGCTTGCGCAGTCAATGCCGCCCCCCGATCCGGTTGCCCGGCAGGCTTCGTCCGCCGTTCCGGCCTGGCCGGCTGCCGCGGCGCAAAGCGTCCCCGGCCAACCTGCCCCAGCGCCTGATGAACTGTCCGGCGTGCCGGGCAGCGAGCGCGTGCGCATCGACGCCGACCGCCAGGAGAAGAACGCGCACATTTACCAGTTTCGAGGAAACGTCGAGATCCAGTTTCGCGACATGCGGCTGACCGCCGACGAAGTCGATTACGACGAATCGACCGGAGATGTGGACGCGCGCGGCCATGTCCGCTTTTCACGGCAGGTCAACCAGGAGAATATCGCCGCCGAAGACGCCCACTACAACTTGAATACCGAGTTGGGCCAGTTTTACCAGGTGCAGGGGACAATCGGCGCGCGGCCGAGCGGGAGGCAGCGGTGGACGCTGACCACCACCAATCCCTACTACTTTGAAGCACGGCGGGTGGACAAGGTGGGCCAGGACACCTACATGGTGTACGACGGCTTTGTGACCTCCTGCACGCCCTCGAACCCCATCTGGACGTTTGCCGGGCCGCGGGCCAAGATCAAGCCGGGCCAGAGCGCGACCATCTACAACAGTTGGGTGAAGGCCGAAAACAAGGTGCCCCTTTTCTTTTCGCCCTTCTTTTACCACTCCCTGAAGCGCATCCCGCGTAGCTCCGGCTTCCTGACGCCGCACATCGGCAATTCCTCGCGCAAGGGGCTGGTGTTGGGGGAAGGTTTCTTCTGGGCCATCAATCGGAGCGCGGACGCCACCGGGGGGCTGGAGTTTTACAGCAAACGCGGCTGGGGGCAGCGGGGCGAGTTCCGGGTCCGCCCCTCGGCCACCACCAGCTTCAGCGCCACCTACTTCGGCGTGATCGACCGCGGGCTGGCGCTGCCCGGCGGGCAGCGCTTCAACCAGGGAGGCCGGACGCTGATCGTGAACGGCTCCAGCGAGTTGCCGCGGGGCTTCCGCGCGGTGGCCAACGTCAACTACCTGAGTTCGTTCCGGTTTCGCGCGGCCTTCACCGAAAGCTTCAACGAAGCGGTCAATACCGAAGTCCACAGCAGCGCGTTCCTCAGCAACAACTTCCGCGGCTACAGCTTCAACGCCGAAATGTCGCGCGCCCAGGATTTTCAGAGCTTCGACCAGCGGGTGGCGGGCGAGCCGGTCGACATCCGCCGCATGCCGGGCATCGAATTCAACAGTCTGGAGCAGCCCTTCTGGTCCCGATTTCCGCTGTATTTCGCGCTCGATTCTTCGGCCGACGGGTTGACGCGCGACGAGCCGGGCCTATCGCGGCCCGGCACCGCGCCGCAGGCGGGCCTGGCCATCGGCTTTGTCTCCCGCTTCGATTTCTATCCGCGCGTCACGTTTCCGGCGCACTGGAAGGGCCTGCATCTGCTGGCCGACTACGGGATCCGCGCCACTCACTACAGTTCCCGCCTGCGGAGCGGCCGAGTGTCGGACGAGGCCCTGCAGCGGACCACACAGGAACTGTCGGTCGAGCTGCGGCCCCCTTCCCTGGAGCGCATCTTCGACTCGCCCGCGGGCTTCCTGGGCAAGAAAATCAAGCACGTCATCGAGCCCCGCGCGGGCTTCCGCCTGGTCAGCGGTGTCGGCAACTTCAACTTCCACGAGGTCATCCGGTTCGACGCGCGCGACCTGGTCACCAGCACGCGCGAACTGGAATACGGCGTGACCAACCGCCTCTTCAGTAAGCGCAGCGATGGCGTGGTGCGCGAGTTGCTGACTTGGGACCTGGTGGAGCGCTACTACTTCGACCCCACCTTCGGCGGCGCGCTCCTCCCCGGCCGGCGGAACGTGTTCCTTTCCACGGTGGACCAGACCGGGTACGCTTTTCTGGACGGGCAGCGGCGCTTTTCGCCCGTCACCTCCACCGTCCGCTTCCTTCCTGCCTGGAACTGGGGCGCCGAGGTCAGCACCGATTACGACCCGGTCCGGCGGCGGGTGGTAAACACCGGCGCCACCGTCAATCTGCATCGCGGCAAGTCCTTTGCCTCCCTGGGCGAATACTTCGTCCGCAGCACGCCGCAACTGCAGCTTGACTCGAACCAGATCCGCGGGCAACTGGGCTACGGTTTCACCAACCGCCGGGGCTTCAACGTGGCCGCCATCTGGGTCTACGACATCCGGCAGGATTTCATGCTGTATTCATCGGTGCAGGCCAACTACAACTTCGATTGCTGCGGGGTCAGCCTGGAGTTCCGTCGCTTCCAGTTCGGCGCCACGGTGCGCGACGAACGCCAGTTCCGCGTGGCCATTACCTTCGCCAACATCGGCACCTTCGGCAACCTGAAGAAGCAGGAGCGCATGTTCTAGCATTGCGGATTGCGGATGTCGGATTGCGGATTTCAACCCCGGCCGGCCGAAGCCA
>JAPKYU010000136.1 GCA_026394175.1 Acidobacteriota bacterium
TTCGCGCGCAACATCGTCAACCGCGTCTGGTCCTGGCTGCTGGGGCGCGGCATTATTCATGAGCCCGACGACATCCGGCCCGACAATCCGCCGCGCAATCCCGAGCTGCTGGCCTTTCTGGAGCAGGAGTTGGTGGCGGGCCGCTACGACCTGAAGCACATTTACCGTTTGATTCTGAACTCGACAACCTATCAGCTTTCCGCGATTCCCAGGAGCGATCATCCGGAGGCCGAAGCGAATTTCGCGTATTATCCGCTGCGCCGGCTGGATGCCGAGGTGCTGATTGACGCCCTGTGCCAGATCACCGGGACGACGGAGCAATATACAAGCGCCATTCCCGAGCCTTACACCTTCATTCCCGAAGGCCAGCGCTCGATCAGCCTGCCGGACGGCAGCATCACCAGTTCCTTTTTGGAATTGTTCGGGCGCCCGCCGCGCGACACCGGCTTCGAGTCGGAGCGCAACAATCGCCCCTCGGCCGCCCAACGGCTGCATCTGCTGAATTCCAGCCATGTGCAGCGCAAGATAGAACAAAGCCCGAAGTTGCAGTACCTGATGCGAAACCAGGATCAGCGGGCAACCGTCACGGGGCTTTACCTGATGATTCTTTCGCGCTTCCCGACGGAAGAGGAGTTTAAAATCGTAGGGGGGTATTCCCAGTCCGGCGCCGCGCGAGGACGCGAGACCGTGGTGGATCTGGCCTGGGCTTTGATCAACAGCGCCGAGTTTCTGTACCGGCACTGATGGGAAGGGTCCAAGGTCCAAAGTCCAAGGTCCAAGGTCCGATGAAGACGAAAGGCGGGTTGCAGGCATGAAGAGCGGCATCTCCAGACGTGAGGCGGTGCGAGGCGGGCTTCTGGGCGCAGCAGGGCTGCTGCTGGCGGGCGACCACCTGGGCTCGCCCCTATGTGCCGCCGCGGAGTCAGCCAAGGGCAAAGCCAGGTCGGTCATCCAGATCTGGATGTGGGGCGGCCCCTCGCACCTCGACACCTTCGATCCCAAACCGCAAGCGGGCAACGACTACACCGGCCCGCTGAACAACCCCATTACCACCAACGTGAAGGGGATCATGATCGGCGAACTGCTTCCCCTGCTCGCCAAGCAGACCGACAAGTACTCCATCATCCGCAGCATGACCCACGGCATTAACGCCCATGAAACGGCGTCGTACATGGTTCAGACCGCGCGGCCGCCCGGCGGCCGCGATGTCTATCCCAGCGTGGGCGCCGTGGTCTCGCTGTTCAAAGGCTACAACGCCGGATACAAGGGGCTGATTCAGAAGCTGAACACCCTGGAGCACGCCATGCAAGGCGATGCCCAGTTGGCGGCCTCCGAGGAGGCTGGGAAACAGGCCTATGACCTGATTCTGGGCGATGCCGGCAAGGTGTTCGATCTCTCGCAAGAGAAGGACGAGCTAAAGGAGAGTTACGGCCGCAACACCTTCGGGCAGGCCTGCCTGGTGGCGCGGCGCCTGGTGGAACGCGGCGTCCCGTACATCACCATCAACTCCAGAGGCTGGGATACCCACAAGCAGCATTTCCAGATCATGCGCCAAAGACTGCCGCAGATGGACAGAGGCATGGCCGCCCTGCTGCAGGATTTGTCGGATCGCGGCCTGCTGGACACCACCATCGTCTGGTGGACCGGCGAGTTTGGCAGAACGCCCAGGGTGCAGTGGGAACCACCATGGAGTGGCGGGCGCGGCCATTATGGCAGGGTTTTCTCGGCCGTGGTCGCCGGCGGCGGATTCAAGGGCGGCCGCGTGGTCGGGGCATCGGATGCCAAAGGGGAAGAGGTTAAGGAGCGGCCCGTTTATCCCGTGGACCTCATCGCCAGCATGTATGAGTTGCTGGGCATTGACCAAGACGGAAAACTGCCGCATCCCCTGGGCGTGGAGGCCCGCGTGACACCGACCGCCGCCGAAGGCGTCACTATGAGCGGGCGCTTGAAGGAGATTATGTAGCGGCGACCCCGCTTGGCGGGGTCGCCAGGCTACAAGGAGCATTTTATGGTTCCGAATCCGTGGAATCTGCGCAATCTGCGGCTGGGTCTTCGCCTGGCGGCTGTGCTGGCCATCGCGCCGGCCGTGCAGGCGCAGCAGGTCTCGCCGCACGTCGGGTATGTCTATCCCGCCGGGGGCCAGCAGGGCGCTGCCTTCGAGGTTACGGTCGGCGGGCAGTTTTTGGATGGCGTCACCCAGGCTCTAGTTTCCGGCGCAGGCGTGCAGGCCACGGTGGTCCAGCACGTCAAGCCGATGGCCCAGGCACAGTTCAACCAGTTGAGAGAGAAGCTGCAGGAATTGATGGATAAAAGGACGGCCGGGACCAAACAGCAACGCGGCGGACAGGGTGAATCGCAAGCTGCCAAAAACGCCGCCTGGACGGCCGAAGATGAGAAGGCGGTTGCCGAAATCAGGCAGAAACTCTCCACCTTCATAAGGAGGCCGGCCGCCCCGGCGATTGCCGAAACCGTCGCTGTCCGGGTCACGCTGGCGCCCGACGCGGCGCTCGGCGAGCGGGAGTTAAGACTGGAAACGCCGCAGGGGTTGACGAATCCGCTCGTTTTCTGCGTTGGCCAACTGGCCGAGTTTTCCAGGAAGCCCGCGAAGGTCACCGGCGATACGGTAGCCGGCCAGGCAGCGAGGTTCGCCAACGCCGCGAAAAGCAACGTGCCCGAGGGTCCCATCACCGTCACTCTGCCGGCCGTGCTGAATGGGCAGATCACTCCCGGCGCCGTGGACCGCTATCGGTTCCAGGCCGGCAAGGGCCAGCACGTGGTTGTGGCCGCCGGCGCGCGGGAGTTAATCCCGTACATTTCCGACGCCGTACCCGGCTGGTTTCAGGCCACGCTGGCGCTCTACGATGCGAAGGGGAAGGAGCTGCAGTACGCCGATCACTTCCGTTTCCATCCCGACCCGGTTCTCTATTATGAGATCCCGGAGGACGGTGAATACACGCTCACCGTCAGGGATTCCATCTACCGCGGCCGCGAGGATTTCGTCTATCGCATCGCCGTGGGTGAGTTGCCGTTTGTGACCGGCGTCTTCCCGCTGGGGGGCAAGGCCGGCGCTCGAACCACTGTCGAGGTAAAGGGCTGGAATCTGCCGGTGGCCAAGCTCACGCAGAATGGCAAAGGCAAGGCGGCGGGGACGTATCCCTTCTTCGTGCGCAAGGGGGAATGGATTTCCAACCGTGTGCCGTTTGCCCTGGACACGTTGCCGGAACGCCTGGAACAGGAACCGAACGACCAGGCAAAGAACGGGCAGCGGGTCAAGCTTCCGCTCATCGTGAACGGGCGCATTGGCCGGCCGGGTGACTGGGACGTGTACCGCTTCGAAGGCCGCGCCGGCGAGGAGATCGTCGCGGAAGTGTTCGCGCGCCGGCTGGATTCCCCCCTGGATTCGGTGCTCAAGCTGACCGACGCAACCGGGCGGCAACTGGCGGCCAATGACGATTGTGAGGACAAGGGCACGGGCTTGCTTACGCACCACGCCGATTCCCGAATCTCTTTCAAACTGCCCGCCCAGGGAACCTACTATCTTCACCTGGGTGATGCGCAGCAGAAGGGCGGCGCGGAGTATGCCTACCGCCTGCGCATCAACCGTCCGCAGCCCGATTTCGAGTTGCGCGTGGTGCCGGCCAGCCTCAACGTTCGCGCCGGCGCCACGGTGCCGATCACCATTTATGCCTTGCGCAAAGACGGCTTTGCCGGTGATATCGCGCTGCGATTGAAAGACGCGCCGTCGGGACTCATGCTGAGCGGCGCCTCGGTCCCCGCCAACCAGGATAAAGTGCGGCTGACATTGACGGTTCCGCCCAACCGCATGGAAAAACCGTTCAACCTGCACCTGGAGGGACGCGGGACGATCCAGGGACGGGAGGTCCGGCGGCCGGGCGTGCCCGCCGAAGATATGATGCAGGCCTTCGCCTACCGCCATCTTGTCCCCGCCAAGGAGTGGATGGTCCAGGTCATCGGAGTCGGGCGGGGCGCTGCCTCCTGGAAGCTGGTCGAAGACAAAGGTGTAAAGCTCCCCGCAGGTGGAACAGCGCCGGTTCGAGTTCGCATACCCCTGGGGCGGTTCGCGGGCGACATTCACCTGGCGCTGAACGAACCGCCGGAAGGCATCGCCATCCGGAACGTAGCGACGGGGCCGGACGGCCTGGGCATCCTGCTGAGCGCCGATGCCGCCAAGGTCAAGCCGGGCCTGAAGGGAAACCTGATTGTCGAGGCCTTCCTGGAGCGCACCGCGGGCGTTCCAGCCGCGAAGAAGCAGGGCGCCCAACGCCGCCAGCCCTTGGGCACGCTGCCCGCTATCCCGTTTGAAATCGTCGGACCGTAAGGCCCATTCACCACAAAGGCACAAAGCACACAAAGCTCACAAAGAAGCCCCTTGGGGCGCTTCGTGTCTTTGTGGTGACTCCTGGCCGGTCTCAGGACTCGTCTGAGATCTGACGTTGACTAGTCATCTGACCAGTTATAAGATGCCGCCATGGAGGTGTGCCTTGGCTTCCTGGCAGGTACAAGACGCAAAAGCTCGCTTCAGCGAACTCTTGGAGGCGACGGTCAAACAAGGTCCTCAGGTCGTCACGCGTCGCGGTATTGAGACCGCGGTCCTGGTCCCGATCGAGGAATGGCATCGGTTGCGGAAAGCAGCCCGCCCTGGCTTGAAGGCCTGGCTGCTTGCTCCAAGCCCACGCTTTGAAAACCTTATTCCCGAGCGCCGCAGTTTCCGGCGACGGCGTCCAGTGGAGTTCAAATGAGCAAGTACCTGCTCGACACCAACGTCGTTTCCGAACTGCGGAAACCGAAACCGCACGGTGCAGTCGTTGCCTGGCTCCGCGATTTACGGGACGAGCAATTGTTTCTGTCCGCGGTCACGATGGGCGAATTGCAGGCCGGTGTTGAGCGGACACGGCATCAGGATCCAGCTAAGGCCAGCGAGATCGAGGCGTGGGTTGATCGGTTGGCGGATTCCTACCAAATCCTGCCGATGGACACCGCCTGCTTCCGCGAATGGGGCCGGCTCATGCATGGGAAAGCCGGGCGCCTGATCGAGGACGTAATGATCGCTGCAACTGCCCGTGTCCACGACCTGATCGTTGCCACCAGGAACGAGCGGGATTTCAAACAGCTTCAAGCCAACCTGGTCAACCCCTTCCAGACAGGCCGTTGACAGGTGCGGACGCTTACCCCGGATAATTCACCTCTGAATAATCCGGGCTGGGACCTTTCGACCTTTGGACCTTGGACCCTTGGACCCATCATGGCCGGTGAAATCGTGGCATTGGCGGGAGGTATCGGGGCGGCCCGGTTCCTGGAAGGGCTGGTTACCGTGGCGCCGCCGGAGCGCGTGGTCATCATCGGCAACACCGGCGACGATCTGGAACTGCACGGTCTGTATATCTGCCCCGACCTCGACACTGTCGCCTATACGCTGAGCGGGAACGTAAATCCCGAGCGGGGTTGGGGGATAGCCGGCGACACTTTTTCTTGCCTGGAAGCCCTTTCCCGCTTGGGCGCCGAAACCTGGTTCGGGCTGGGCGACCGCGACCTGGCCACTCACTTATTCCGCACCGAGATGTTGCGCGGCGGCCTGCCGCTGTCGGAGGCCACGCGCCGGATCACGGAGGCGCTGGGCGTGCGCGCCAGGCTGTTGCCGGCCACCGACCAGCGCTGCCGCACCCGCATCCAGACCGATGCGGGGCTGCTCGATTTCCAGGTTTACTTCGTCCAGCGGAAGGCCGAGGACCGGGTCCTGGGCATCATCTTCGACGGCGCCGAGCAGGCGCGCCCCGCGCCCGGCGTGCTGGAGGCGTTGCAGGCTTGTGTGCGACGCGGCATCCATGCCGCGGTCATCGTCTCGTCCGGATTCCGCGAGGCCGGCCTGGATGGGGCGGCTCTGGAAGCCGAAATCCTGCGCGTAGCCAAGATGAGTAAAGTCCGCCTGATCGGCCCAAATTGCATCGGCCTGCTGGACACTCATCTTCCTCTGGATACGACTTTCCTCCCGCCGCCCATGCCGGCCGCCGGAGACGTGGCTTTCATCTCCCAATCCGGCGCCATCTGCGCGGCCATCATTGACTGGGCGCGCGGTCAGGGCTTT
>JAPKYU010000210.1 GCA_026394175.1 Acidobacteriota bacterium
CGCTCCATCCCCCCAAAAAACTGCGGCGCCGGGTGTGCCCGGCGCCGCGTGACAAGGCCCGATCGAAGCCGTGCTTCGACAGCTAGAAGATGTACTTCAGTGTCAACTGCAGACGGCGCGGATAACCCGCCTGATTCGAGGCGGTGATCCGGCCGAAGGTGGCCGACGTAGGACCCAGTTGCGGAGCCGGGAACCCGGCATGGTTGAAGGCGTTCAGAGCCTCGACCCGGAATTGTATCCTCTGTCCTTCCGTGACGCGGGTGTTCTTGATCAGCGCCAAGTCCATGTTGTTCCCGTTGCGCCCGCGAATCTGGGAGAAACGCAGCGGCCAGGTCCGCAGGTTGTTCACAAACTGGGCCGCGGAAGCCTTCTCGAATCCGGCGGTGTTGAACCAGTGGTCCACGGTGCGCTGGTCGGCGGGCAACACGATGTTCGCGGGATCGCCGTAGTACAGGATGTTGCCCCAGGCCAGCGGGAAGCCCACCTGGTAGCCCCAGATTCCAGAAAGCTGCCAGCCGCCCACCAACCGCGAGGCGAGGGGGTGGGCGCTGTTCAGCAGGGGCTTGCCCTTGCCGAATGGAAGCTCCATGACCCCGCTCAGCGACAGGCGGTGCGGCACGTCCTGATCGGAGATCACGCGTACCGGCTGGGGGTCGGCCGGGTTCAGCAGCTCGTTGGCCTGCATGAACTTGGAGAAGGCGTAGTTGGCGGACAGGGAGTAACCCTTGGAGAACCTCTTCTCCACCACCACCACCAGGGAGTGATACCAGGAGTAGCCGGTGTTGACGCTGGAGTTCACATTCCCAAACTGGGGATAGGCCAGCAGCAGGCCGGAGCGCGCGATGGTGGTGTTGGTGAAAGTGCCTTGCGTATTCCCCGCCGGTCCCAGGCCGTAGAAGGGGTTGGTAACACTGCCGGTCAGGTAGTTGTTGGTGGTGTTGTCGCGCGTCGGGCTCTTGCTCAAATACTGATTCGGTAGCGCGTTCAGGTTGATGAAGGGGGGGTTGTTCGCGACAGGGACCTCGAGGTGGATGGTCTTGTTGCCGGTGTAGTTCGCCTCCAGCAGGATGCCCCCTTTGAACACGTGCTGAATGCCCAGCTCCCAGCGCGACACGCGCGGAATCTTGGGGTTTTGGTTGAAGAACGAAACGGTCTGTCCCAGGAAGGTCTGCTTCCCTGCCGCGGCCCCCACCGGGGTTTGAATGCCGTTGGGGTAGGGGTTGGAGAGGGTGGCGATGAAGTCGATGTTGTTGATGGTGGGGACCATGTTGGTATTCTGGCTGAAGCCGCTTTGAATGACGTCGCTGCGGCGCGCCCCCAGGAAGCCGTAAAAGACCCCGAACCCCGCGCGCAGCACCGTGCTTTTCTGCACCTGGTAAGCCAGGCCGACGCGCGGCATGAAGTTCTTTTTCGGGGTATGGTACAGACCATTGGGGTTGCCGTCCAGGCCGGCGAAGGTCAGCCCGCCCGTGGCTTTGAACTGGCTGGCCGGAAGTTCCGCCAACGGGCTTCTGGCATACACGGTCTGGGCCGCCGCCGAGAGCGGCTGCACATAAGTGGTATCGAAGCCCACCACGCTCCTGTTGTAGCGCTCGTGCAGCGGCTGCTCGAACTCATAGCGCAGCCCCAGATTCACGGTCAGCTTCCTGGAGACCTTCCAGTCGTCCTGCACAAAGAATCCCCAGGAATTCGACTGCTCGGCATAGTCTGCGTTGCGTGCCACCAGGCTGGAGGCCGAGGGCAGGCCCAGCAGAAGCGCCGCCACCGATTGGCCGATGCTGCCGGGAGCGGTGGCCGAGTTGTCCAGCGGGCCGCGCGTCCAGGTGGCGTCGAAGTTGAATTGGCCGGTCTGGGTAAAGCTGAAGAACTTGTCGGTTTCCTGGTAGGCGCGGAATTCAAAGCCCGTCCGCAGGGAATGGGCGCCTTGCGCCTTCGACAGAGTGGCGGAAACGGTGTGATTCATCACCGGCCTGTTCTCACCCCCCACCGGGGCGGTAGGAATGTAACCGGTCATGTTGAATTGCGGGAAGCGCACGATGTCCTTGGGGATGAGGTTGGCATACGATGCCGGGAAACCCAGCTTGGTGAGGTCGAACCCTCGCGCCTCGACGTTGTTGTCCTGGAAGCGGATGAATCGGCTGTAGCTGTAGCGGGTGTTCAACACCGTAGTCGGCGAGATGGTGTACACATCATCGAACACGGCCGCGCGGGCCAGGAACTGAAAGTTGGTGCCGGTGGTGAGATTGTGGAAGTAGTTGTTGTAGGTGCTGTCCCGGCGGTAGAGACTGGCGCGGACGAAAATCCGCTGCTTGTCGCTCACGTTGTGGTCCACGCGCCAGCTATGGTTATAATACTTGGCATTCTCCGTCACACTGGCGTCCACCATGTTCAGGGTCCCGTTCGGGTCGGCGGTGGCCGGGCTGGAGGGTTCCGGGAAGTAACTCAGTATGTTCTTGGCCACCGGATTGATCAGCGCGGCGGGAATGATGTTGTTCGGGAAGGGCTGCGCCGTATAACGCCCGCTGACCGGTCCGGTGCGCGTGAAGGGGTTGTAAATCTGGTAGCTGGAGTTGACCCTCAGCAGCGCCGAGAAGTCGCCGGTCTTCATCGCCGGGGTGGGAACGGTGTTGAGGGCGTCGT
>JAPKYU010000634.1 GCA_026394175.1 Acidobacteriota bacterium
CTTGTATTTGATGCTGGCCTTGGCGCTCTGCGCCGGCTGGGCCCTGGCCCAGAAGAGGCTTCCCGAGTCGGACACCCAACCGCGGGGCACGCTGATTGAGACCCAGGGCGAACCCGGCGAGGATGCTCAGGACCAGGTGGTGATGTACCGCTTTCACCTGGCGGCGGCAGACGCCGGCCTGCGCCTGGCCGTGACCAATTCCTCCGACGACGCGGGCCTGCTCACCCTGGAGGGCAACTCGCGGAAGGTGGACCCAGGCCAGACCGTGGTGCTGGACCAGCGGGAGACCGCCTGGCCGGGCGCGGAATCCGTGGTGGTGAAAGCGTCCCGGCGCCTGCGCTTGAGCCTGCGCTCTTCCGAGAGGAACGATGAAATCTCGTTGCCCCAGAATCCGAAAGCCTCCGTGTATGAGGTCTTCAGTCTGGAACGCGCGCCGGCTACTGCCGGCGGCCGCCTGGAGCTTCTGACGGCCCGCGGCAAGTTCGCCCAGACCCTCGCCGCCGGCGCCGACGTCTCCGAAGCCGCCCAGGCTCTGCGCCGAGCGGCCGGGGATTCTCGCGGCCTCCTGCTGCTCTATCACCACCGGAGGGCGATTACCGGCGGGACACCGCAGGAGTTTTCAGGGCAGAGCCGAGAATTCATTCTTTCACGCGGCCTTCAAGGCGGGCTTGATCCTGCGCCAGATCGTGGGCGTGGGCAAGCCGCGCCGGCTCCAGGACGCGGTCGGCGTGATTCTTTCGCTCCTTCTCACGGTAGCGGCGCTGGTTTTCGGTCGGTTCGTGGCACGCGACGGCCATTCCGGCCCTTCGCGACCCGCGGAGTTCCAGTTGCCCCGCTTCATGGCCGCTCAGGTCGCTGCGTGAAAACAGCTACTTCTGCCACGGGCTTATAGCCGCAGGCTCCGCCTCTTGGGCGCGGAAAGTAGTGAAGTGCTTCGTGGTGGCAAAGACGGGCGACGTGTGCTATAAGTTATCCGATTTGGCCGGCCCAGTCTCTATTCTGATTACTGAGATGCTGCATGGTCAAGCTAGGCAAATTCGAAATCAAGGAACAATTAGGACAGGGCGGCATGGGTGTCGTTTACCGTGCCTGGGACTCCCGCATGGAGCGCTGGGTGGCCCTGAAGACCATCGCCCAGGACAAAGCCGCCCGCGCTGAGTTCATCAAGCGATTCCGCCGCGAAGCGCTTTCCGCCGGACGCCTCGACCATCCGAACATCGTTACCATTTACGAATTCGACGAACAGGAGGACGTCTGCTATATCGCCATGCAGTTCCTGGAGGGCAGCGACTTGGAGTCGTTGCTGGCCTCCCCGGACTGGGAAAAGGAATTCAACGTCTTTCGGAAACTGGACATCCTGATCCAGGTCTGCCAGGGACTGGCTTATGCGCACCGCAATGAGGTGGTCCATCGCGACGTGAAGCCGGCCAACATCATGGTGCTGCCCGACGGCGCCGTGAAGCTGGTGGACTTCGGCATCGCTCGTATCGGGGAAGCGACCTCCGGTAGCCAGAACACCATGCTGGGCACCGCTCCGTACATGGCGCCGGAACAGGTGGAAGGAAAACTAGTGGATGAACGGGTGGATGTCTTCGCGGTGGGTGTGGTCGGCTTCCGCATGTTCACCCGGCATTTCCCCTTCGAGGCCTCCAACCTCAGCGGCATCCTTTATAAGATCGTTCATGATCCCCCCCCGCCGCTCAGCACCTATCTTTCGGATTTCCCGCCGGACCTGGAGCGTGTGCTGAGCACCGCGCTGGCCAAGGATCGCGACCAGCGGTACCGCACCATGGAGGAACTGGGCTTCGAGTTCCAACGCCTGCTGAGCTCGCTCAATACCAGCCTGGTGTCCTCTTACATGGAAGAAGCCAAACGGCTGGTTCTACTGCGCGATTTTGCGAAAGCCAAGGACCTGTTGCGAAAAGTGCTGGAGTTGGAGCCCGGCAACGCGACGGCCACCGCCCTGTGGCAGCAGGTTCAGAAACTGCTGCAGCAGGAGTACACCAAGCGCAACGTCCAGACGCTATTGAACGAGGGCATCCAGGCCTATGAGCGCAGCGATTGGATGCGCGCCCTGGATTGCTTCGACCAGGGACTGCAGCTCGATCCCGCACACGAGATGCTGCAGACCTACCGCAACCTGACGCTGCGCGAGAAGGAGAAGATCCAGAAGATCTCGCAAAACCTGAAAGGGGCGCGCGAGGCGCGCCAGCGGGGCGACCTCACCGGCAGCCGCCTGCACCTGGTCCAGGTGCTGGACCTGAGCCCGGAGAACACCGACGCCCAGGGGCTGCTGGCCGAGGTGGACGCCGAGCTGGCCGAGATCGAGAAACGGCGCAGCGCTCAGCAATATGTGGACCGCGCGCAGCAAGCGCTCTCGGCCAAGCAATACGGCGATGCGCTCAGCCTTCTGGACAAGGCCCAGGCGCTGGATCCGGCCAACCGCCACGCGAACCGGCTGCGCTCCCTGGCGCTCACGGAGCAGGCTGAAGCGGAACAGCAGAAAGTGCGGGCCGAGAAGATCGCGGCCGTGCAGGCGGCGCTGGAAAACGGCGAGTACGCGACGGCCGCGCAGCAGGCCGAGGTGGGCCTTCGCGCCTTCCCCGGCGATCCGGCTCTCCAGCAGCTTCAACAGCGCGCCACCCAGGGCCTGGAGACGGCCCGGCGCAAGAAGCAACTGGCCGAACAGGTGGCACTGGCGAAAACGCTGCTCGATCAGGGCGACCTGGCCGGGGCCCGCAAGATTCACGCCGCCATCCGCGAGCGCGACCCGCAGGATGCCCGCGTCCTGGCCCTTGCCGAAGTCATTGTAAAGCTGGCAGAGCGCCTGGAACGCGAGCAACTGCGGGACACCGAGTTGGAACGTGTGCGCGGCCTGATACGCGAGAACCGCTACGACGAGGCGCGGCGCGTGCTGAACGAAGCGCGCGACCGTTTCGGCCGATCCGGCCCGCTGCTGGAGCTGCAGCGTTTTCTGGCGCAGGAAACCAAGCGGATCCAGCAGGAAAGCGAAGTGCAGGCGATCCTGCGGCAATCCTCCGAGCTTTGCGAAGCGGACGCGCTGGACAAGGCGGCGGCGCTGCTGCGCAAGGCTGCCCGCAAGTACCAGCACTCAGCCATTACCGACGAGCAGAACCGCGTCGCGAAGCTCACCCGTGAGGCGGGCCAGGGGCGTCAGTTCCTGGAGCGTGTTGCTGCCCTCATCGAGAAAGAGCAATGGGCCGAGGCGCAGAACGCATTGTTGGAAGCGCCCGAAGTTTACCGGCGGCTGCCCCGCTACAAGCAGCTCTGGCTGGCCGCGGCCGGCGGCGGCCGGGCCATCGCGCCCGGCCCACAGGACGAAATTCCCACCGGATTCATTGCAAAAGCGATGGCGGTGGCGCCGGGTTCGGCGGGCACGGCCGCGGCCGTCGCGCCGGCACGGGCCCAGACGGCTCCGCTTCCGCGGGGCGCGATGTGGTTGCGGGCGCGGGAGAAAGCCCAGCGGCTTCTCGCGGCGTGCAGGGTGCTGGCCCGGCAGTTCCGTTCCGCCCTGGACCATCTGCCGGCCGCCATCCGGCCGCCGAGATTCTGGTATCTGTTATTGGTCGTCTGCGTAATGGCCGCCGGCATCGCTGTGGTAGCCGCCAGACACAGCGCGCGAAAGGCGGGCGCGCCGGCGCCCGCTGCCGTCAATGCCGGCACGGTCCGCCTCGAGGTCGTCCCCTGGGCGGAGCTGCGGGAGGTTCGCCGCCTTTCGACAGGCGAGTTGATGAAGATAACGGGCCAGACCCCCATGGAATTCTCGCTTCCGCCCGGCGACTACCGGCTGCTTCTCGGGCATCCCCGGCTCGGCGATTTCGCGGTGCCGCTGCGGGTGAAGGCGGGCGCCGTGCAGCAGGTGCGCCATTCCTTCCCCAAGTTCGATCCCGAGCAGGTCTTGAAAGATTACGAATAAGGAGCGGCCTCAAGCGACATGACTCGTCTGGCAATTTGCTCGGCTGTGGTTCTCGTCCTGGCATCGGCGCCGCTGTTTTCCCAGGAACCGGACCGGCGGAAATGGGACGCCGATTTCCGGCTGGCGCAGAACGCCTGCAAGGCCGCCGTCGATAGCGGCAGCCTGGGCGTGGCCATGTCGCAATTGAATGGAATCGCCGCCCGGGATCCCAACTATCCCGGGCTTAAGCCCTTGCTGGAACGTTGCTCCCAGGAGTACACGAGGCAAAAAAGTCAGGACGACCTGCTGTTTGCCGAAGCAAAGGCAGCCTACGAGCAGAGGCGGGTGGAAGAAGCGAAATTCAAGTTTCAGAACCTGGCAAGCCGCAACACAGACCATACCGCCGCGGCAAAGAATTATCTCTCCCTGATTGTCAGTGCCGGTTCGGCGGGCGCTTCCGCGGCCTCACAGCAGGATTACGACAACCTGGAGCAGGCCAAGCGCTACTTCAAAGCCAACAGCTACGACAAGGCCAAGCCCATGTTCGACGTGTTGCTGGGCAAAGGGGGAACACTGGCGGCGGAGGCCAAGAAGTACCTGGACCAGATCGAGCTGCACAACAGCAGCGCCGCCCTGATGCAGGCGGGCATCACCGCGCTGCGCCAGCGCCGCTACCAGGACGCCCTCGATACCTTCATGAAGGTGCGGCAGCAGGACCCCGACTACCCCGGCCTGGCCTCGAACATCAGCCAGGCACAGGCGGCCGGGGCCAAGGCGGCGGCCTCCGCTCCGGCCGCGCCTAACCTGCAACGCGGCAAGACGCTTTTCGAAGAGAAAGATTACGCGGGCGCGCTGAAATTCTTCCGCGACCTTCAGACCTCCAGCCCCGATTCGGCCGAGATCCAGGGGTGGGTGCGCAAGGCGGAAGCGGCCGTGGAGGAAGAACAACGCGCGGCCCGGCTGGGGAAACTCCTCAACGAGGGGCGCGGCTTCCTGCGGCGCAAAGAATACGCCCAGGCCGAGAACCGTTTCCGGCGCGCCCTGGCCATGGAACCGGACGACGAGGACATCAGGAAGTTGTTGAACCAGGCGGTCGCGGGCGTTAAAGAGACGGGCCAGGCCGAAGACCGCTCAGCCATCCAGGCCGCTTTGCTCGATGAAGGGATCCGGGCGTTCTACAAGGGGGATTTTCGCCGGGCCGGCGAGGCGCTGGAGCAATACGCCGCGGAACGTGGCAGGCATTCCGCGCTCGCCTACTTCTACCTGGGCGCGATTGCCGGCACTGAGTACTTTCTTGGCGGGGAAAAGGACAGCAAGAAGGCGGCGCGCGCCGAGGCGTTGTTTGCCGAGAGCCGCAAGGCCAGTTCCCAGTTTCAGCCGCCGCGCGACTGGGTTTCGCCGAAAATCATCACCATGTACCAAAAAGGAGCGGCCGGGCGTTGACGGCCACAAAGGGGGCGAGTAGTGCGAGGCAGCGGGCAGCGACGTGCGTTTCTTTTTGCTTTCCTCATCCTGACTACGCTTCTGGTGTTCGGTTCGGTCCTGGGCGCGGCTGAAAAGAAGCCGTCCGCCAAGGACCTGGTCAAACAGGCCGAAGCCGATCAGAAGGCGGACCGCTGGGAGGCGGCCCGGGAAAAACTCCGGAGCGCGGCCGAGCAGAAACCCAAAGACGAGAAAATCGCCGAAGCCCTGAAGGTGACCCAGCAGTATTTGGCCGATCGCTCGGCCGTGCGGGCCATGACCTTTTGCGATCAAAAAGAACTGGACAAGTGTGAGAAAGAGGTCAAGCTGGCCGCCTCGTACGCGCGCACCCAACGGGTCCAGGAGGCCGAAGCACAGTTGGCCGCCCGCCTCACAGACATCAAAGACCGCTGGAACCGCGTGCAGCAGATGATCGCGGCGGGCCAACTGGCTGAAGCCGCCTTGGAATTGGACGGCTTCAAGCCCTATCCCTATCTCTTCCCCAACCTGGGCGCGGAAAAAGAGCGGATCCGGCAGTTGCGCGTCAAGTCGTTCCTCGATGACGCAGGCAAGAACGTGGCCGCGCAGCGCTGGGATGCCGCGATTGAGTCCTACAGCAGCGCGCTGCGCATGGATGCGGCCAACAACGACGCGGCTCGCGGGCTGGAATCGGCCCGCCAGGAGAAGGAAGCGGCCACCGCCTTCCAGCAGGCGCAGAACGCCTTCAAGTCCAAGGGCTACCTGGTGGCGCACGAGGCGAACCAGAAGGCCATGCGCCTCTACCCCGCGCGCCAGGAGTATCAGAACCTGGCCAAGCAGATCAGCGCCGAGTGGGTCAAGGTGCTGATGCAGGAAGCGCGCACGCTGAGCGGCAACGTCGAGAACGTCAAGGACAACCAGCGCGCTCTGGAAAACCTGGAATGGGTGAGGCGGCTGGACCCGCGGCAGGCCGGCTCGGCCGACGAAGTTCGCGTGGTTCGCACCGCCCTGCACAGCATCTACATTCAGAAGGCCAGCGACTACCAGGCCGTGGCCGACAACAGCCGCATCGGCCTTTCACACCTCTACTTCGCGAACGCGCAACAATCCAACCCGGCCGGGGAATTCGCCTTTGCCGCCAAGCTGCGTGAGGCGGGCGGGCTGTTCGCCCGAAAACGGACGATCCAGGTGGTGGTCAACGTGGAGAACCTTTCGCCGGCCGCCCCGTCCTTTGCCGAAGTAGTCTCCCGGCGCGTGCGGGCCATGATCGACAAGATGGGGCTTCCGGACCTCAAGCTGCGGACGCTGGAGGAGTACCAGAAGAATCCGGCGGAAGACCCGCAGTTCGTCGAAAACCGGCCCGACGGCAAGTCACCCACCGCGGTTCTCAACGTTGCCTTGCTCAACTACGAATCAGAGAGCACCGGCATGGACAAGCCGGTCGAGAAGCCCTCGAAGTTCATCTCCGGACAGGAGACCGTGCCCAATCCCACCTACCAGCAGATCCAGGCGGAGTTCAATAAGGTCAACGCGGCCCTGGTCAAGGAGAAACCGAAGCCGGGCCGCGCCACCAAGGAAGGCTATACGGCGCAGAATCTGACCGTGCTGCAGCAGCAACTCAGCTCCACGCCGCGGGAGATCTCTCGCGAGCGCACCGCGGAGTATACCTACCAGGAATTCCAGCTTACCGTTCGCGCCTTGGTCAAGATGAATCTGGAGATCCGGGACCAGATCGAGAAGCAGTTGCTCGGCGCCGATAACATCCAGGCCACGGACCAGCGCACGGGGGTGGAGATATCGGGCGTACGCGACAAAGACGTCAGCAACCTGATGAACCGCCAGGCGCGGCTGCCGACCGCCGAGCAACTGCTGCGCGACTGCGAAAAGAAAGCCGTGGAAGCGGTTGACGACAAAGTGCGCACCCTGGTGACCAAATATCTGCAGCGGTTCTACAATGAGGGCGAGAAGGCTCTAGGGGAAGACCGCACCGAGGACGCCATCGAAAATTTCCTTTGTCACTGGTATTCGTTCCGCGGCCGTCTGGACGAGAACCAGGCCAAGGTGATTCGAGACGCAGTGAAGAGTTACACCGGTTTCGACCTGGGCAGGACGATGTAGCCGCTCAAGCCCCCGATTTCCCTCGCCTCTGCCGGCGTCGGCTGTTCGACTCCTTCCGCGAGGAAGAAGCCCGCGAGTATCTCCAAGAGCTGTGCAGCGAGATTCTTGAGGAGCAACTGAATGGCTGGTACCGCGTTTCCCTCTTGGTGGCCAACCCGCCGTCACCTAGCAGAATCTCGCCGGGACCGGCATGTTGGGTGAGCCGCGCGGCAACGTTCACGGTGTCCCCAATGACCGTGTATTCCATGTACTGGGCCGAGCCAATATTGCCGGCGATCGCTTCCCCCGAATTGACCCCAATTCCCATGGGGATCAGGGGGCGGCCATGGACCTGGCAATCGCTGGCCATCTCATCCAGGGCTGCCTGCATGGCGATGGCGCACTGCACCGCGCGCAGAGCGTCGGAGGAATCCGACACCGGAGCGCCGAACACGGCCAGCAACCCGTCGCCCAGATACTTATCCAGCGTGCCGTTGTGGCGGAAGATGATGGCCGTCATTTCGGTGAAAAAGGCGTTCAGTAATTCGACGGCCTCTTCCGGCGCCAGCACTTCGGAAAGCGAAGTAAAGCCGCGCAGGTCGGCGAAAAGCGCGGTGATGAAGCGCCGCTCCCCGCCCAGGCGCACCGAATCGGGCTTGGCGATCAACTGGTCGGCCAGGTGCTCGGGCAGATAGCGGCGATAGGCCTGGCGAATCCGCTCCTCTTCCAGCAACTGCTCGCGCCCCCGGGCGCTGTCCAGAGCCAGCGCCGCTTCCAGCGCCAGAATGGACACCACCTCGACATCATCGTCGTCGAAGACCAGAGGCCGGTGGCAGTTGTCGGCGTAGACCAGACCATAGAGGCGCGCCTGTGCGGTCATGGGTACGCAGATCGCCGACCGCAGGCCGCTCAGCGCCACACTCTGGCGCTGCATCAATGCGGAGTCAACGTTGGCATCGCGCACCAGCACCGCTTTGCGCGATTGCAGCACGGCGTTCAACAGGGTCTGGCTCAGCGCCACTTCCGTGTCCCGTAACTTCGTCCCGGGAGCCGTGTGAATGTCCGCCGGTTGCAGGCACTGCTTCTTTTCGTCCCACAGCATCACCAGGACGCGTTCCGCGCCGGTGGCGCTGAATACCAGGCGTGGAATGGTCGCCAGCACCGCCGACGGATCCGTCACGTCCTGCATCACGCGCCGCGCATGCGTGACCAATTCAAACAGCAGGGCGCGGCGTTTCGCTTCATGCAGTTGCGCCTGCAAGTCGGATGTGCCGCCGGGCAACCGCGGTTCGGCCGCCAGGCGGTGAAAGGCGTGTGTGGCCTGCACCAGCGCGCTCTCACTGGCCGCGGCCATCAGGTGTGTGCCCGGGTCGCTCCGGGCCACCAGGCTGGTGCTGCTCCAGGCGGCGGTGGTGTCCTCGAAGCGCAACAGGCTGTCCCCCACTCGCACCTGCGCTCCGTTCGCCAATATGGCGTCCGGGCACCGCCGGCCATTGACGAAGATGCCGTTTCGGCTGCTTTGGTCTGAAATCCGGTAGCCCCCGGGTGTTAGTTCGACGATGGCATGCAGCCGGGAGGCATTGGCGTCATTCAGCGCCAGGTCGTTGCGTTCCGACCGGCCAATCGTGACGCGTGGCTTGACCAATTCGTAAAGAAGCTTAGGCTGCCCTGGGGTCTCAATGACGAAGCGCGCCATAACAAGCCTTCAAAGCAGCGCGATTGTCGCAACATAACGGGGCTTCGTCAAGCAATTTACCGGCGTGGAGGATGAAGAGCTGTGGTAAAAGTGGCCGAATCGATTGCGGATGGCCAGCTCGATAAAACATAAATGTGCTAAAAGGAATTGATTCGGAACGAGGCATCGCCTGGCGGGCGGCGGACTCTCTGGCGGTGCACAGCTTTTTGCGGATCGGAATGGACTAGGCCATGCCTGATCATTCCACGATCTAGCGGACCCGCCGGCTGCTCGATGCGGACACGCATCGGGAGGTGTTT
>JAPKYU010000601.1 GCA_026394175.1 Acidobacteriota bacterium
GTATCCTCTGCATCTGGGCGCGCATCGCCTGGTCCTGCGGGTTGTCGCCGAACTTGCTGTAGTTGCCCTGCATCGCCTCCTGGAACCGGGCGTTGTTCGGGTTCGCCTGCTCGGACGCGATCTGCGTCGCGTTGGTCTTCCGGTCCTGGGCGATCTGCCCCTCCTCGGCCGGAGTGAGCGTGCTCTTGTAGGCTCCTCCCTGGTTCAGCGAGACGGACGTGCGGCCTTTGCCGAACGAGCCCACGTTGCCCATACCCTGAGGCCTGCGCACGTTGGTCGGCACGGTGGCGGCTCCGGGCTGGTATCTGGGAGCGGGCGCGGCGCTCGTGCCAGTGGTCTGCACGTTGGCGGGCGTGATGGTCTTGTAGTCGCCGAAGGGGTTCTTCGGCTGCGCCTGCTGCCGTCCGGCCTGCGGCGCGGGGGCGCCTATGGCGGCCTCCTTGCGCATGTAGTTGACGAAGCTGGACAGCGCGTCCAACGCTCCCGCCATTTTGGTTCTCATGGGTGCTCCTTTTTGCTGTATGCTGGCGATGAGAGACTGGCGGCGCAGGGGTGTAAGCCGGGCGAACGCCGTCTGCTGGCTTTGTTTCAGATCCGGCGCGGAGACTATGTCCAGCGGCTTGGGGGCGGCCGGAGCGGCCGGCTCGATCGTCTTGGGCCAGGGCTGTCCGACGATCTCCTGTCCCAGCGTGGCGGGAGCCGGGGGCGCCGTCGGCGCGGACTTCTCGTCACGGAACACAAGAGCCTGCCTGCGGGCGGCCACGCGGGCTTTGGCGGCGGCCGTCGCGGCGTCCATGGCGGCGAACCGGTCCTGCTTGGTCTTGCCCATTCCGCTCTTGAGCTGATTCTGGTAGGCCTGCCGCCGGGCTGACTCGAGCGTCGGACTGGCGGCGGACGGGGCGGTCTGACGCGCGGGAGCCTTGGCCACGGTCTTCTCTTTGGCGGGAGCCTTGGCCACGGTCTTCTCTTTGGCGAGAGCCTCCTTCTCGGAAGGCTCCTTCTTGGCCACCTCGCCGGACGGCTTGATATCCTCGGCGGGCTCGACGTCTGCGAAATTCAATTCCTCCACGGCGGCTTTGCGCATCGGGTTGACTCCTGTGTTTGTTCGGCTGAGGCCCGGCATGCGTTCCTTCGCCCTTTTATACTTCTCCGGATCCTGGTGTATCTCGTCGGAGAACGTCTGTATCTGTGGATTCTTCTCGTAGAAGTCCGAGCCTGGCGCGATGTTCTTCATCATCTCGTCCGCGGCCTCCGGGGTGTCCGGGATCTGGTTGTTCATGCGGGGAACCATATAGCGCCGGGCGTCGCGTATCCGGACGTCCTGCTCCAAGGGCGAATCGTAGTCTATGACGCCGTTGCGCCTGGACTCGTCATTCAAACCAAGATACTCCCGGGACTCCCGTGGGCTCATGGTGGGATTGGGCCCCAGCATCGCCTCGTACTGCTGGACATGTCCCGTCTCGTGGCCTACCGCCTGGTTAAGCGGGGTGCGGTCCCCGGCCTTGTACCTCGTCATGAGCTTGGGGGCTAATATGATCTCGCCCGGATGAGTCGAATCCTCCACCTTCTTCGACGGCAGGTAAAAGCCTTCATAGCTTCCCCCTCCCGTGCTCTGGGCCAGA
>JAPKYU010000235.1 GCA_026394175.1 Acidobacteriota bacterium
AGCTCCTTAACAGACATAATTTCGCGATTATCCCCCGGGTTCCAGCCCAGCAGGGCGGTGATGGTGCTATACAGCAGGCCGATGGAGTGCGGGAAGGGAGCGGCGGCGCGTCGCTGGATGCGCCCGCCTTCGGCCAGCCACACGGCGCCGGCCCGCATGGCCGAGCCGCTGTCCAGCGTGATCACCACGGCGCGCTCGAAGGCGCTCGAGTAGTAGGCGTAGGCGGCGTGCGCGTAATGGTGCTCGACGGCCGTCAGCTTGGCCCTCGGGAAGGTGTCGCGCAGCGTCCGCAGGTCGCGCCATTCCAGCCGCGCGCGGTTCAGCCCGGCGATGCCGTGAAACAGCGAGGCCAGCGGCGCCACCGGGAAGCGCGCGCCGCGGAAGGCTAGTTCCCGGCCCAGCAGCCGCAGCGGCTGCAGGTCCACGGCCACGCCGTCAACGCCATCGGCGGTCGCCTCCGCCTGTTTCAGGCAGAATTCGATGGCTTTGTGCGGCACGCCGGCCGGGCTCCGCCGCCCGATCAGCTTGGCTTCCTCGCAGGCCGCAACGATTTCCCCGTCTTTGATGAGGGCCGCGGTTGCCTGGTACGAGAGCCCCGAGATCCCCAAAATGAGCATGCGAGTTCAGTTTAATGCAGTGAGGAGCCGGGAGCGAAGAGAATCCACTTACAGGTCTGCTCTGACCGATGTACAATCGGAGCGGTCTGAAATCATCTCCCCCGAGGAGGTTTGCTTCATGAGGAGGTTAGGTCTCTGCGTTTCGATCACTTTCTGTCTGCTCTCGGCTGCCGGCTGGGCGCAAGAGAGCCGGGCCACGCTGGGTGGGCGCGTCATCGACCCGCAAGGAGCCGTGGTTCCAAACGCCGAGGTCGTCGTCGCCTCGGACGACACCGGAGTAAAGCAGCAGACCAGGACCAACGCCCAGGGCAACTGGGCCGTTCAGTTTCTGATCCCCGGCCGCTACAGTTTCATCATCGCCGCGCCCGGCTTCAAAAAGGCCGAACGTAAGGGGATGACGCTGCAGACGGCCGACATGAAGCAGATTGATGTAACGCTGGAACTGGGCGCTGTCGCCGAAACCATTTCGGTGACGGGTGAGGCCCCCTTGATCGACACCACCTCGGCCACCTCCGGGACGGTCATCACCCAGGAGCAGATCACCGAGATGCCGTCGATGTCGCGCGTCAGCACGCTGCTGGCCACGCTCTCGCCAGGAGTCATCGCGCAGGACCAGAACCAGAACATCGCTCACCTGTGGTCGTACAACGCCGCCTCGCAATTCACGGTGAACGGGGGCCGGAACAATATCCGCTCCAATGAATTCGAGCTGGATGGCATGCCGAATGTCCGGACTGACGGGAAAGTGGGGTTCATGCCTCCGCCGGACGCGGTCCAGGAGTTCCGCGTTCAGATGAACGCCTACGACGCCTCCCTCGGGCGCCAGGCTGGCGCCACGGTGCAGATGGCCATCAAGAATGGCACGGCGAGGTACCATGGCAGCCTGTACGAGTTCAATCAGAACAACATCCTGAACGCGAATCTCTTCCAGACCAACTTGACGGGCGCCGAAAAGCCCCCGGTCCATTTCAACGAGTATGGAGGCACCTTCGGCGGGCCGGTGCGGATTCCGAAGGTCTACAACGGCAAGGAGAAGACCTTCTTTTTCGTTTCCTTCGACGGCACGCGCAACCGGGACCCGCGCTTCGATATCCGCTCCGTGCCCACGGAATTGGAACGGAAAGGGGACTTCAGCCAGTCTTTCACCACGCAACTGGTCAGTGGCCAGCGCCTCAAGTACCCCATCCAGATTTATGATCCGCTGACCGTGGACAGCCGGGGGTTCCGGACGCAGTTCGCGAACAACGTCATCCCGACCCTCCGTCTGAACCCGATCGCGCAGAACATCCTGAAGTACGTTCCGCTGCCGAACACGCCCAGCGATGTCACCGGAAACGCGACCAACAATTTCGTGCCTAACTCGACGCGAGATAACAAGATGGCCGTGCTGGTCATGCGCTTCGATCAGAGCTGGAGCAACTCGCACAAGAGCTTCGCCTCGCTGCGTTGGTATCACGAGGACGAGTTAAGCGGCGACAACTTCCACAACGCCTCCACCGGCGCCTACCAGACCCGCATTCCCCGGGGACTGGGACTGGACCATGTCTGGACGCTGAGCCCCTCCAAAGTGCTGGACCTTCGCTGGAACATCAGCCGGTTCGAGGACAATAACCGCGACCACGGAGCGGGGTTCGATCCCTCGGTACTGGGCTTTTCCAAGAGCTACATCTCGCAGATGGAGAATCCATCGTTTCCGCGCATCAACGGTCTGTTCGGAACTATCGGGACCGGCAGCGCCGGCGACTTTACCGGCACTTCGTACTACACCTGGGCCGCTACGATGAACCATTCGCGGGGCAACATGATGTTGAAGTACGGGGCCGAGTACTGGGTCCTGCAGGCTGCCCGGCGGGCCATCGGGAACCAGGGCCAGTTCGATTTCAATAACAGCAACTGGACGCGGCAACAGGCCACCGTGGGCGGAGGAACCGGCGTCGGGTCGAATATGGCCGCCTTTCTGCTGGGGCTGCCGAACGGCGGCAACTTCCCCCGGAACGCCAACGGTCTCTTCTCCCAACATTTCTACGCCTTCTACGTTCAGAACGACTGGCGGGTCACGCCGCGCCTGACGTTGAACATGGGGCTGCGCTGGGACTACGAGACGCCGGTCACCGAGCGCTACAACCGCCTGACCTCGTATTATGATTTGACCGCTCTGAACCCTATCAGCGACTCGGCACAGGCCGCCTACGCGAAGATCCTGACGTCCAACGCGAACAACGCGGTGGTCCAGCAGTTGGCCCAGATGGCGCCGGCAAGCGCGTTCAAGGTGTATGGCAACCTACAGTTTGCCGGCGTGAACGGCCGCCAGCGTTCGACGTTCAACGGCGACTTCACGGAGTTCCAACCGCGCATCGGATTTGCTTACCGTCTGCGGCCGCACACCGTGATTCGCGGAGGGGTCGGCAAATTCGTCCAGGCTTCCTATGAAACGGGCTGGCAGAACGGCTACAGCCGCAGCACTTCCTTCATTGCCACGCAGGACAATTACCTGACGCCCTACGACACGCTGTCCAACCCGTTCCAGGGTGGCATCCTGGCTCCCACCGGCTCCTCGCTCGGCCCTCTGACCAACCTGGGACAGGGCGTCAACTCGTATAACCAGGATCCGGGCCGCATGCACTCCTGGGAGTACAGCCTTCACCTGCAGCACGAGTACAAGAGCTGGCTGTTGGAGATCGGCTACACGCACAACAAAACGTACGGCATCTACTGGGGCTTCAATCAGAATCTGCCCAGCTACGAGGTCTGGAAGCAGTTGCGCTCGCCGCGGTTCGATGCCAGCGGCCGGCCGAACGACAAGCTCTTGTGGGATGAACTGATCCCCAACCCGTTCTACCAGTTGCCGGGTGTGACCGGCTCGTTGGTAAGCAACCAGAATATTTCCTTCAACCAGTTCCTCCGTCCGGTCAAGATCCTGGGCGACATTACCGTGGACGACAACCCCTGGGGCAAGAACCAGTACGACGCGATGCTGCTGAAGATCGAGCACCGGTTCAAGCGTGGCTTCAGCATCATCAATTCCTTCACCTGGTCCAAGCTGTTCGAAGATAGCTCGTTCTGGGGCCCCGAAGTCGCAGGGCGGGTTGCCGAGCACAAGCTGGGCGGCGAGGACCGGCCCTTCCGCCTTTCGATCGCGCCCATTTGGGATTTCCCGATCGGGCGGGGCAAGAAGGTGTGGGGCACCATGCCCAAGGCCCTGGACCAGGTGCTGGGTGGTTGGGAGTTGGCCGGGCAGTTCCATATTCAGTCAGGCGTCCCGGTAGCTTTCTCCGACTCCTTCTTCGACGGCCAGAACTTCTCGCTGCCGCGCGACCAGCAGGGCCTCGACCGCTGGTTCGACACCACGCACTTCCTTCGCTTCCCCGACAGGAACTGCGACGCGCAGTGCCTGGCCGCCTACCCGGCCTGGAGCGGGATCCAGAACATGCCCGGCTACACCTACAAACCGGCGGCCAACGACACCATCAAGAACGGCGTTTACCAGGACTTCGCCACCTTCGTTCGCCGCTACCCCACCCGCTGGAGCATCGTCCGCGCCAGCCGCACCAACGAGCTGAACCTCGGCCTGTACAAGAATTTCAAGATCCGGGAACGCTTGAAGATCCAGTACCGCTTCGAGACGTTCAACACCTTCAACCACCCTCGATTCGGCGCACCGAACGCCGATCCCGCCAGCAGCAGCTTCGGCCGCGTGACGCCGACCGAGCAGAACAACGCGCGTCTGGTGCAGATGGCCCTGAAAGTGAACTTCTAGAGCGCACCATCAACAAAGCCCGAGCCGCAGATTCCGCAGATTCAACGGATCCGTGACATCCGCATGGTCACCGGGCTTTCTTCTTCTTCTCTTTCTTCTTCTTGGTGTTCTTGGCGTTGGGCTGCGGCTGTTCGGTCGGCTTGTCGGACGAAGGCGCGGCCGCGGCGGCGGGGTCGGGAACGTTGGCCGGTGGAGTGAGAGCGGCCTGCTCGGCGGGCGCGCCGCCGGAATCCGGCTTTTGGGGCTGAGCCGGAGGTGGCGTGGCCGGCGGCTGGGCGGCGGGCGGGGCAGCCGGCGGCTGGCCAGGTTGCGCCGGCGTTTCGGTGCTCAGCGGCACGGCTTCCAGCCGGATGCCGGTGCCGCCGGCCGCGTCCGCCGGAGTGGCCCGGATATCGGTCATGCCGGCGTCGCCCGGACGCCCGCCTGGAAGCAGCACGGGCTCACCCGCCTTGCTGGCCGTGCTGACATCGGGCCGCTTGCTGAAGACGCTCAACGCCCTGCCGAAGAAGCCGCGGCGCTCAATATGTTCCAGGTCGTACTTTTGACGCTCATACATCTCCGGCTTGGGCTGGGGCACCGGCAAGTTCCACTCCGTCAGCTTCTCCTTGGCGGGCTCCACCCGGTCGCTGAGCGGGTAATCGGAAACGATCTTGGCGTAAGCCTCGGCGGCCTTCGGGCGGAAATCCTTGCCGCCTTTCTCGAACGACTGGCCCATCATCCACAGCGCGTCGTCGGACTGGCTGAAGTTGGGGTACTGCTCGGTCAGGTCCTTGAGCCGGAGAATGGCGGCGCGCGGGTTGCCCTTGATGAAATACTGCTGCCCGACGTCGAACTCGTGCTGGGCCAACACCTCCTGAACCTCGCGCAGGCGCTGTTTGGCTTCCTCCACGAAGGGGCTGTTGGGGAACTGCAGAAGAAGCTGCTTGAATTCATCGTCGGCGCGGCGGGCGTGGGTGGCGTCGCGGTTCGCTTTCTCCATCTGCTGGTAGTGGATCATCGCCACCTTGAGCTGCGCTTCGCCCGCTTCCGCCATGGTGGGGAAGAAGGTGATGAAGTCCTTGTACTCGGCCTCGGCTTGGGCCAGCGCGGTGGTGCCCCCCTGCCGGTACCAGGCGTCGGCGATGGCCAGCTTGGCCTTGGCCAGGTACTCGCTGTCCGGGTAGGTGTTAATGAGGGTTTGCAGGGTCAGGCGGGCCACTTCATAGCGGCTCTTCTCGATGTCGTTGACCGCCTTGTCGAACAGCGTCTTGTCGGGCTGCCTGGAGTCGGTGGCGATCGGCGTTTCGTACTTCTTGCGCCGGATGCCGCAGCCGCTGAGCACGGCCAGCGCCAGCAGCGCGGCCAGCAGGCGAAACAAGAAACGATGGCGAATGGTCATCACTGGGCACCTTAATCCTAAATCTGAATCATGATCGCCGACTCCGCCCGCTGCAGCAACAGCTCGACAGCGACAGCCGGGTCCTGAGTATGGAAGACGCTGGAACCGGCCACAACCATGTCGATTCCCGCCCGCACCACCTCAGCGATGTTGGAGGCGTCCACGCCGCCGTCGATCTCCAGGCGGTAGGCGTAGCCATGCTCCTCGCGCCAGCGGGCCAGCCGGCGCACTTTCTCCAGCGTGCGGGGAATGAACTCCTGCCCGCCGAACCCCGGGTTCACGCTCATCACCAGGATGTAATCGACGCACTCCAGCACCTCGCGGAGCGTCTCGGCGGGAGTGGCGGGGTTGATGACCGCGCCCGCCAATGCGCCGCAGGAACGAATATACGCCAGCGTGCGGTCCAGGTGCATGCAGGCTTCCTGGTGCACCGAGATCATGTCGGCGCCGGCCCGGCGGAAATCCTCGATGTAGCGGTCCGGGTCGGAGATCATCAGGTGGCAGTCCAGCCGCAGCGACGTGGCCTTGCGCAGCGCGGCGACCACCGGCGGCCCAATGGTGATGTTGGGCACAAAATGCCCGTCCATCACGTCCAGGTGAATGATCGATGCCCCGCCGCGTTCCACGGCCCGGATTTGGTCGGCCAGACGCCCGAAATCGGCCGCCAGGACCGAGGGAGCTATTTCCACTCGATAGCGCAAGAATTCCCCCGGGTATTCATTCCGCTGGGCCGATTGTAACACGGGCTTAGCCGCAGATTTCGCAGATTCTACAGCTTCTGAATCGCCGAGAATCTGCGCAATCTGCGGCTAAACCCTTTCAATCACCGCCGCGAAGAACCCGTCCATCCCCAGGTCGGGCAGGGTCTGGAACCAGTGCCCGCGCAGCAGCGTTCGTCCTTCCTCGGTGAAGAACTCGGCGGGCAGCCGCTCCAGTTCCACCAGGCGGAATGCGGGGCATCCCTCCAGCACCGTCTCAACTAGCGACTGGTTCTCCTCGGGCTCGATCGAGCAGGTGGAGTAAACCAGGCGTCCGCCCGGCGCCAGCGAATCCAGGGCATTGCTGAGCAGCCAACGCTGCTTGGCCGCCAGAATCGGCAGATCGTCCTGGTCCAGGCGCCACTTGATTTCCGGGTTGCGGCGAATGGTGCCGGTGCCGGAGCAGGGCGCATCCACCAGGATGCGGTCGAAGGCCACGGCAAAGGGCAGTGGCTGCGTGCCGTCCAGAGCCACCAGCCGGAAGCGCTCGCCCCCTGCGCCTGCCAATCGCCTCATAAGGCGCAGGCGGCTGGGATGCACATCGCAGGCGATCAGCGAAAGGCCGGCCACTAGGTCCAATAGCGCGGCTGACTTCAAGCCCGGCGCGGCGCAAAGGTCCAGCACCCGCTGCCCCGGTTCGGCCGCTACCAGGTGGGGAACGATCTGGGAAGCCTGGTCTTGCGCCGGATACCGGGCTTCGGGCGCTCCGGCCGCCCTGGTTTCGGGCGCCAGGCCCGTAATCTCGCGGCAATCGCGCAGGTAGCGGCAAGGCCGCCCTATCTCCACGCGGGCGCCGGGTGGCACGCGAATAAAGACGGGGGGCGCCTCATTGTTCAGACGCGCGATGGCTTCGGCGCGTTCCGCTCCGTAGCGCTGCTCCCAGCGCTCCAGCAGCCAGCCGGGATGGCTGAGCCGGATGGCGCGGCGCTCGGCCGGGCCCATCTCGGCGGGAAAAAGTTGCTCCAGCGGTTCGCGCGTCACCCGCCGCAGAACGGCGTTGACCAGGCCGGCGGCCGAGGCCTTGCGCGCCCGCTTCACCGCTTCCACGCTCTGATCCACGGCGGCCGGCGCCGGCACCCGCTCCAGATAGCGAAGCTGGTAAATGCCCATGCGGACGGCGACCCGCACTTCCGCGTCCCAGCGCGCCGGCGCCCGGCCCGAGAAGAGCGCCGCCAGCCAGTCGAGCTGGTTCTGCCGGCGCAGGCAGCCCATCACGATCTCCTGCGCCAGGGCCCGGTCGGGCGGCGACAGCTTTTCGGCCAGGCGCGAGTGGAGCAGCTCGGCGGCGAAGCTGGCCTCCCGCTCCACCCGCAGCAGAACCTTGAAGGCGATCTCGCGCGACGGCGTCAGCATGGCCTACCCGACGCAACGCATTCCTCTGCGTCCTCAGCGTTTCTGCGTTGACATCGACCCCAAGCACTACAACCACTCAGCGGGCGACCGCCTGTAAGGCCGTGATGGCCGCGGCATTCACGATGTCCTCGGCCGAGCAGCCGCGCGACAGGTCGTTGGCCGGTTTCGCCAGGCCCTGCAGAATCGGCCCGGTGGCCAGGGCCCCGGCCAGCCGCTCGGTCAGCTTGTAAGCGATATTGCCGGCGTCCAGATCGGGGAAGATCAGGGTATTGGCCTGCCCGGCCACGGGACTGCCCGGCGACTTGCTGGCCCCGATCCGGGCGATGAGGGCCGCGTCGGCCTGCAGTTCCCCGTCAATCAGGATGTGTGGAGCGCGCTCTCTCACGATGCGCAGCGCCTCCTGCACCTTCTTCACGTGGGGGTGATCGGCGCTTCCCTTGGTGGAAAACGACAGCAGCGCCACCTTGGGTTCGGTCTGCAGGAAGGTGCGGGCGCTGGCCGCCGAAGCAATGGCGATGTCGGCCAGTTGCGCCGGGTCGGGATCGGGCACCACGGCGCAATCGGCATAGATCAGCGCGCCGCCCACGCCGAACTCGGGCCGCGGCAGCAGCATCAGGAAGAAGCTGGACACCAGCGACATCCCGGGCTGCGTCCCCAGGCACTGCAGGGCGGCCCGCACCGTCTCGGCGGTGGTGTTGGTGGCGCCGCCCACGCTGCCGTCGGCATCGCCCGCCGCCACCATCAGGTCGGCAAAATACAGGGGCCGGGCGGCAACCGCCTTGGCGTCCTCCGGCGTGACGCCCTTGGACTTGCGCCGCTGGTAATAAATGGCGGCGTACTTCTCCCGCCGCGGATCCGTCTCCGGGTTCGCCAGTTCGGCGCCGGAAAGGTCCAGGCCCTGGGCCGAGGCCCGGCCGCGCATGTTGTCGATATCGCCGAGCACGGTCACCCGGGCAAACTGCTCCCGGGCGATGGTTGCCGCGGCTTTCAAGACGCGGTCGTCCACCCCTTCGGGCAGCACGATCCGCTGGTTATGACTGCGGGCACGATCGCGAAAGTCTTGTAGCACGTTGGGCATGACATCTTCCTCCAAAAAGTAGCATTCTACTGTACTGGGAATGCAGAGCGCACAGAAATGGGGAGAGCCCCTATGGCGGGTTGACTTCGACTGCCCCCGCGGCCCGCTGCCGGCCAGGGCGGATGCCGCCATTGTCGGGGCGGGCCTTACGGGTCTTTCGGCCGCCTACCACCTGCGGCGGGCACGGCCGGATTGGACGGTGGCGGTGTTCGAAGCCCAGGCCGTGGGCGCCGGCGCCAGCGGGCGCACCGGCGGCATCGTGCTGGACGACACCGCCGCCGGGCCGGTCCCGGAGTTCGCCCGGTGCCTCGATTTCGCGGCCGAGCTGGTGGCGCGGGAGAAAATCGATTGCGCCTGGAACACCCCCGGATGCTGGGAGATCGCCCACGATGGCGGTCTCGGAAAAGCTCCGCTGGACTGGATCGACCAGGGGGCGCCGCTGCGGGTTTCCAGGACCCTGCGCGGAGGAACGGCGGAGCCC
>JAPKYU010000202.1 GCA_026394175.1 Acidobacteriota bacterium
CGAGCAGCTTCCCACGGCTGTGACCCAGGGACGCCAGATCGAGGCCGGCCGCCAGTACACGCTGGCCATAAACGATTTCATGGCCGCCAATCAGAAGACCGAGCTGAAGACCACCGGGCTGGTTTTCAACGACACCGGCAAACTGCTGCGCGACGTCATCATCCAGTACATCCGGAAGCGGGGCACGATCCCCTGAGCGAGTGAGTTCAACGCGGAGGGCGCAGAGGGCGCCGAGCCACGCAGAGGCAAACCTTGTGCCGTTGGCGTCTCGCCGGCAACCCTGCGCTGCGCACTGAACCTTCGGGCTGCCGGCGGGACGCGGCGGTACACGGGCGGCCTGCGACCGCCCCATTCGCTTGCCGTGCGCAGCCCGCTTCAGCGCCGCGAGTGAGCGAGGGGCCATTAACTTGTCCGCCGATGCTCGTGCGCTGCGCAGCCCGCTTCAGCGCCCGCACTGAGCGAGAGGGACTAACTTGCCCGCCGACGCGCGTGCGATGTGCAGCCCGCTTCAGCGGGCTTGCCCGAAGGGTAATTAGGCCAGCCCTTCAGGGCTGGTTAGCGAAGAGAGAAAAATATCGAGCCCGCTTCAGCGGGCTTCTCGACAATGGCTTCAGCCCTCGTTATTCGTCGCCCATCGCCTCCAGACGCGCATGCACCCGCCCGCTCGCATGATGTTGCGGCTGGTTCTGAATGTAATCGAGAACAAACGGCAGCGCCTTCTTGCCGAAGCTGACAACGCCGTAGCCCTTTTGCCAGGCCAACGTCCCCCGGCGCGCCACCTCATGGTTGATGTAATGCGCGCTGGCGCCTTTCAGCTCGCCAATCCACTCGCTGATTTGCAGCGTCGGCGGAATGCTGACTGCCAGATGGACGTGGTCTTCAATCCCGCCTATTTCGTGGAACACGGCATCGGTTGTTTGAATGACGCGGTTGCGGATGTAATGATACAGGCGGTCCTTCAGCGCGCCTTCGATGACACGGACGTTTCCCCTCGTGTGCCAGGCGATGTGCAGGTAAATCTCAGAGTAGACATGGCGCGGCATGATGGCTAAAGGCTACCACGGGAAGCCCGCTAAAGCGGGCTGGGGTTGGTTTTCGTCCGGTAACCAGCCCTAAAGGGCTGGCCTAATTACCCTTCGGGCAAGCGCGCTGAAGCGCGCTCAGCACGCTACGCCAGGCGGTTGCGCAGGTTACCACTCCTGCGAGCAGGACGCCGTCATGATAGCTCGCAGCGCCGTGGTATGCTGGCGCGCCCGGATACAGTCCAGGAGGATCATTATTCCAGCCGCAGGAGGCAGCTATGATCGCAAGGCAGCGCGGGGGCGCATGGAATGTCCGATTCAGTCCTGAAGAGCTGGCCCGTTGGAAGAGGTTTTTGCAAGCCTTCGGACGACGTGTGAAGATGCGCAAATCTGGCTGATGGCAAAGGGCTCCAAAGGGCAAATTGTGGGAGGTCTTTGTTGGCGAGTTCCTCGTTCGCGGAGGAACCCGACTTGTTGACCGCGCTTGGGAAAACGGGGAGAAGTGGCGGCAGTTCTTGCGGCAGACCTCGCTGGCGGCCTCGCTGACGACCTCGGAGGCTCAGCTCGCAGGGGTGCTGAACGGTAAAACTCGGTTTCCAAAGGTGCAGGCCAAGGCGATTAAGAAATGCCTTTTCAACCCCGAGGTAGTGCGCAACAACCGATTTGTCCTGCTTGACGGACTGGAACTCTTGCATAGCGACGAGGAGCGCAGAGAAGAGATCTGCAGACGCTGCCCAACGCTTCGTCTAAAAGGAGCGTCGAACTTACTGATCAACGTAGGAGCAGCCAAGCACCTCGCAGCCATTGACACGCGGGTCGTTGGTTGCCTCGAAAGGCACTTTCGGTTCAGCCACTCGGCGAGTGGGGTCCAGTCGTCGAGAGCGTTGTACACGGCGCTGGAGTCTACTTTGCGCGAGGTTGCACGACGCAACGGCATGACGTTGTCGCAATTGGATCGGGCCGTTTTCCGTGCGTCGGGTACCACCGTGCTTGATTTTTTCATGAGTGGGAAACCAGCGTACCGCGGCTTTTAGTTGCCGCTGCCGACCCCTCTTGCCAATCGGATTCGCCACTGACCCCCAGCATAACTTTTGCTTATTCGAACCCATGAAAGAAGTCGTGAAGGGATGGGGACAGCGCAGTGGTATTTTCATGATTCGGGTAGGTGTCTGGCCAACTCCCTTGCGCCCCAATGTCCATGACGAGCCGAGGATTGCCGCCGAAGCAGGGACTCTACGACCCGCAGTTTGAGCGGGATGCGTGCGGTATCGGTTTCGTCGCCAGCATCAAGGGACGCCGCTCCCACGACATCATCGAAAAGGGCCTGCAGGTCCTCATCAACCTGACCCACCGCGGGGCCTGCGGCTGCGACCCGGAAACCGGCGACGGCGCCGGAATCCTCCTGCAAATCCCGCACGAGTTTTTCCGGCGCGAGTGCGCGAAGATCGGCATCGAGCTGCCGGAGCCGGGCGCCTACGGCGTGGGCATGCTGTTCGTGCCCATCGAGCACCCGCGCCGGCTGCGCTCGGAGGGCATCGTCGAGCAGATCATCCGCGAGGAAGGCCAGGCGGTGCTGGGCTGGCGCGACGTGCCGGTGGACAACTCCGTGCTGGGCTTCGTGGCCAAGGCTTCGCAGCCCTTCATCACCCAGGTGTTCATCGGACGGGCGCCGGGGCTGGACCAGCCGGCCTTCGAGCGCCAGCTCTACATCATCCGCAAGCGCATCGAGGCCATGGCGAATTCGGCGGGCATGGAAGAGGCGCGCTCGCTCTACGTGCCCAGCATGTCGTCGATCACCGTGGTCTACAAGGGGCTGCTGATCGCCACCCAGATCACCCGCTTCTACCGCGACCTGTCGGACCCGCTCGCGGTGAGCGCGCTGGCGCTGGTGCACCAGCGCTTCAGCACCAACACCTTTCCTACCTGGGAGCTGGCGCACCCCTACCGCTACCTGGCGCACAACGGCGAGATCAACACG
>JAPKYU010000289.1 GCA_026394175.1 Acidobacteriota bacterium
GCGCCTCGCGCGAGACCCGCGAGATTTCGCCGAAGATGAACTCGTCGGCCACCAGGTCGCCCACCAGCACCACGGTGCGGGCCGAGAACAGGCCGATCAATTCCAGGCAGCGCCGCGTGATACTGACGCTGATTGCCATAAAAACCTGCTAAACAGTTTTCCCCACGGCTCACGCCGAGAGCCCTAATCTGCCGCCCGCCAACGCGGGCTCCCGGAGCGCGGCAAAGAGATTATCGTACATCGGCCGCGCCACCTGGCACCTGAGGTACTTGCAAAATTCCATTCAAGACAACAGAGCCGCGAGCGTCAGCGAGCGGGTGCTGGCGCAGCGCTGCGTTGGCCTTGCGGGGCACCCGCTCGCTGACGCTCGCGGCTCTGTTGTTGCGCCCATTCTGTAATTTTGCAAGTACCTCACCTGTCAAGCTTGCAGCATGGCCCGGGCCGCCTGCAGCACGTCGCCGGCCTCGATGGCCAGCATACAGCGGTGGTCGGTGGGGCACTCGCGCAGCTTGCACGGGCTGCAATCCACCGGCTTCTTGACGATGCGGACGCAGGGGCCGAGCGGCGCGGTAGCGGTCTCGTCTGTGGCGCCGAAAATCGCCAGCACCGGCACGCCCGCGGCCGCCGCCAGGTGCATGCCGCCGGAGTCGTTGGAGATAAACAAATCGCACCCGGCGACCATGTCGATGAACTGGCCCAGGGTTGTCCGGCCGGCGATGGAGATGGCGCGGCCGCCGATCTCCGCCGCGACGGAATCGGCCAGCGGCTGTTCCGCCGCCGTTCCAAACACCACCATCGAGGCGCCGTCATCGGCGAGCGCCCGTCCCACGGCGGCGAATCGCTCCGGCGGCCAGCGCTTGGCGGAGCCGAAGGCCGCCCCAGGGCTGATGCCCACGACAGGGTTCCGCTCTCTTGCCTGCAGCCCGCATTCGGCAAGGAGCCGCCGGCCGGTCTCGACCGCCGGGCGTTTACCCAGCAGGATGTGCCCGACGCGCGGCAACTCCTTGATGACCTCCAGCCGCCGCAGCAGTTCCAGGTAGTAGTAGCACTCGTGCCTGGGGATTTCACCGTCGGCCGGCGGCGCGACCGGGTGGCTGAGCAGCCAGGAGCGGCCGTCGCGGGCGTAGCCGCAGCGCAGCGCGATGCCGGCCCAGCGGGCGATCAGGGCCGCCTCGAAGGCGTTCTGCAGCAGCAGGGCGGCATCGAAACGGCCGGCCCGAAGCGCGCGCGCCGCCGGCCGCCAACCCGCCCAGCCCCGGCCTTCATAGAGCAGCACCCGATCGACGGACGGCTCCCGCTCGAATATCGCGCTGACCCAAGGCCGCGCCAACACCGCGATCTGCGCGCCCGGGAACGCGGCGCGCAATTCACGCAGCGCGGGCAGCGACATCACCACGTCGCCCACCCAGTTGGTGGACCGCACCACGATGTTCTTTGCTTCGGCGAGCCGCATCACTGGGTATTCACCACAAAGGCACAAAGAGCACAAAGTCTCACAAAGATCAAACCTTTGTGCTTCTTTGTGCTCTTTGTGCCTTGGTGGTTAAAAAATGATCGATCAGCCGATCGCCATCGTCCACGTCCAACTCCATTCGGATCACGCGCAGCGGCAGGCCCAGCCGGGCGCGCACGGCCGCGGGCAGATTGACATCGTCCTTTTCCGTGGTCAGCAACGTTTCGGCGCCCGCCGCTTCCGCCTGGCGTTCGAGGGCCCGAAGGTCGGCGGCGCTGTAGCGATGATGATCCGGAAACTCGCGCGTGCCCACCACCCTGGCCCCCGCCAGGCACAGGTCGGAGACAAAGGCCTTCGGGTTACCCACGGCGGCGAATGCCAGCGCCGTTTCTTTCGGCGCCGGCTCGATCAGCCGGGTGCGCGCCACATAGATCGCCGCGTCCCTGTTCCAGCGTCTGATCTGTCGCCGGATGGCGTCCAGCGGCGTCCACTTCTGCACGCGGGTCAGCACGATGGCGGCGGCGCGGGCCAGCGCCGACGGCGGTTCGCGCAGCCGCCCGGCGGGCAGCAGATCATCCTCCCACGGCAGGCGCGAGCAATCCACCAACACGACATCGAAGTCCCGCTCCAGCGCCAGGTGCTGGAAGCCGTCGTCGAGCAGAAAAACATCGGCGCGGGCTTTCAGGGCCAGGCCGGCGCGGAAGCGGTCGGCGTCCACGCCGATGGGCGCCACCCCGTGGCGCAGCATCAAACGCACTTCGTCGCCCGCCCCCTCGGCCGGTTCCTCGCGGTCCATCAGCAGCAGGGTTTGGCGGCGGTCGTCGCGCCCGTAGCCGCGCGTCAGCACCGCCGGCCTCATGCCTCGCTGGCGGAGCTGCTGAAACAGCCAGATCACAAAGGGCGTCTTGCCCGTGCCGCCGGCCGACAGGTTCCCCACGCTGATGACCGGCGCTCCCAGGCGCCGCCGCCGCAGCCTGCCGCGCATGTAAAGCGCCACACGCGCGCGGGCAATGGCTTCAAAGATGCGCGCCGCCGGCCATAAAACGGACTTCATGCTGGTTATCAGTTATCAGTTCTCAGTTTTCAGTTTATCGCACTGAAAACCGACAACTGAAACCTGAGAACTTTCCAGCAGCGCGGCGATGGCCTCGATGGCGCGATCGGTGGCTCCGCGGCTCGATTCCAGCAGCCGCCGGGCCGCTTCCCCCATGGCGTTGCGCGCCGCCTCGTCGGCGAACAGTTCCTCCAGTGCCGGGGCCAGTTCCGCCGGGGAGCCGACCTGGCAGAGAGCGCCGGCCTCGCGGAAGGCGCGGGTCATCTCCCGAAAATTGAACATGTGCGGGCCGACGACCACCGGCCGCGCGAATTGCGCCGGCTCCAGGATGTTCTGGCCGCCGTGCGGGACCAGGCTGCCTCCCACGAAGGCCACCGTGGCATAGCGGTAAAAGGCGCGCAATTCTCCGACCGTGTCCAGCAGGAGCGCCTGGGCCTGCCCGGTGGCCGGCGCGCCCGCCGGCTCCATGGCCGAGCGGCGGGCAACCGCCAGGCCGCGCCCGGCGGCCATGGCCGCCACCTCGTCGAAGCGCTCCGGACGGCGCGGCGCCAGCACCAGGCGCAACCCCGGCTGGCGCCAGCCGAGGCGCTGGAAGGCCTCGATGACATGCTCCTCTTCGCCGGCCGCGGTGCTGCCGGCGACCAGCGCCCCGGCAGCCGCCCAGGCCCGCACCTGCTCATCCAGCCAGCCGGGCAGCGGAGGCGCTTCCTCCTGATCGTACTTCAGGTTGCCCGGAGACTGGACGCGATCCGCCTTGGCGCCCAGTTCTCTCAGCCGCCGCGCGTCCTCCTCCGACTGCGCCAGCAGCAGCGAGGCGCAACCCAGCACGTCGCGGAAAAAAAAGCGAAACCGCCGGTAGCGCGGCCAGGAGCGGTCCGAAACGCGCGCATTGACCACCGCGACCGGGACGCCCGCCCGCCACGCTTCGCGGAACAGGTTGGGCCACAACTCGGTTTCCGCCACCAGCAGCAAGGCCGGCCGCACCTGCCGGAGCACGCGCCGCACGGCAAAGGAAAAATCAAACGGGCAGTGGAAGAAGGCCTCGGCTTTCAGCCGCTGCCGCGCCGTGCGCAACCCCGTTTCGGTTGTGGTGGAAACCACCAGCGGCCGGCCGGCGAGCCGCTGCTTCAGTCCCGCAACCAGCCGCTGGCAGGCCAGCACCTCGCCGACCGAAACCGCGTGCAGCCAGATCGCGTCTCCTTGGGAGCGGGCTTCCGGAGGCACGCGGCCCAGCCGCGCGCGCGCGCTTCCCAGGTACTTCCCGTGCCTCAGCCCCTGCGCCAGGAAGTACGGGAAGGCCGCCACGGCGGCCGCGGCCAGCAGAAAGCTGTAGAGCAGGTACATGAACAAGTGACGAGTGATGAGTGACGAGTGATGAGCGGCAACCGGGGGAGCACTGGTCACTCGTCACTTGTCACTGAAAAGAAATGCCCAAACAACCGTCATTATACCTTGATCGATGGAGCGCGCCTTTCCATAATCGGGTCATGACCGTCAGGATGCCCCGCAGCTTCCCGGCATGGTTTCTGCTGCTGGCGGCCTTCGCCGTCCAGGCCGGCGAGAAGGAGCGGCTGCTGTTCCACGCCCAGCCGGCGCGCGCCTATCCGGCGCGCGAGGCGCACGAGGGCCTGGTGGTGGCGGCCGACCCGTTCGATGCCCCGGCCAAGAGCAGCGTTGCCTTCGGCAAGCTGGATTTCAGGCGCGCGGGCATCCTGCCGGTGCTGGTGGTCATCGCCAATGAGACGGGGCGCGCCGTGCGGCTCGACCGGGCCTCGGTGCAACTCATCACGCGCGACCGGCAGAAAATCGAGCCCACGCCCTCCGAAGAAGTGCGGCGGCGACTGTGAGGCGGCAAGCCCGTCTCCTCCGCGGGCGGCCGCTCCCCTTCGCCTGTGCCGCGGATACCCGGCCGGGGATCGAGCAAAGACAGCGCCATCGAGGTGCAGGTGCACGAATTCGCCATGCGCATGGTGTTGCCCAACTCCAGCGCCAGCGGCTTCTTCTATTTCGACGTCGGCCGCGGCCGCGATTGGGTGGCCGGCTCGAAAATCTACCTCACCGACCTGTACTGGGCTGATACCTCGAAACCGCTGATGTTCTTTGAGGTCGGCCTGGACGACGCCATCCTGAAAAAATAGGGGCCCGCCTCCGGCCTCCAGCCTGTGATAGACTGCCGCCGCTGAACACGACGCCAGGAGGAATTGGGCATGTCACGATACAGCCGCAGGGACTTCTGCAGAACCGCGGCGGCGGCGGCCGGCAGCCTGGCCGTGCCCGCAAGCTGGAGCAGCCTGTGGGCGGCCGCCAAGCCCAACTCGAGATTCGGCGGCGTCCAGATCGGCATCCAGAGCTACAGTTTCCGCGACCGCCCCCTGGACAAGGCCATCGCCGCTATCCTGGAGTGCGGCGTCAACTCCTGCGAGTTGTGGCAGGGGCACATCGAGCCCCCGGCGAAGGGCAAGGGCCAAGAAGCCCGCGAGGGGCTCCGCCAGTGGCGGCTCACCACTCCGCTCGATCTGTTCCGGCAGGTGGCGGAGAAGTTCAGGAAAGCCGGCATCAAGCTGTTCGCTTACAGCTTCGGCTTCCGCGACGACT
>JAPKYU010000207.1 GCA_026394175.1 Acidobacteriota bacterium
GCGCCCTGGACGCCAACGAGGGCGAACCCGGCCCCATCATGCTGCAGGGCGACCACGGCGTGATCCGCTACCGCAAGGTTGTGGTTACGCCGCTGATTTAAAACGGCTGTAGGCTGTAGGCTGTGGGCTGTAGGTTATCGAGAGTCGAGTTGCGGCCCACAGCCTACAGCCTACGGCCTACAGCCCAGCCTTTCTGTCTTTGTGCCTTTGTGGTTAGATAGAGGGTTATGAAGCAACCGAAACTGGACGGAATCTTTCCCCCCATCACCACCCCGTTTCTGCCGGACGGCGAGTTTTCGCCGCACAAGCTGCGCGCCAACATCGAGAAGTGGAACCAGACCGGGCTGGCGGGCTACGTACCCACGGGCTCGACCGGCGAATCCGTGCTGCTGACCAAGGACGAGAAGTACCGGGTCTGGGAGACGGTGCGGGAGGCGGCCGCGCCGGGCAAGCTGCTGATCGCCGGCACCGCCGCCGAATCGGTGCGGGAAACCATCGAGCTCACCAACAAGGCCGCCGGCCTGGGATACGCGGTGGCCATGGTGCGCACGCCGCACTATTACAAGGCGCAGATGAGCCGCCCGGAATGCCAGATGACCTACTACCGCGCGGTGGCCGACGCGGCGAAGATTCCCGTGCTGATTTATAACTTCCCGCAGGCCACCGGGCTGGACATCCCGGCCGAGGTGGTGGCCCAGCTTGCCGAGCATCCCAACATCCTGGGCATCAAGGAAAGCTCGGGCAGCATCGAGAAGGTGGCGCGGATGGTGGACAGCACCCCGGACGACTTCCAGGTGCTGGTGGGCTCGGCGCCGACCCTCTATGCCAGTTTCTGCGTGGGGGCGGTGGGGGCCGTTTTGGCGTTTGCCAATGCCGCGCCGTGCGCCTCGCTGGCCGTTTACGAGGCCTGGAAGGCCGGCGACCACCAGGCGGCGCTCCGGCAGCAGCGCTCGATCACCGCTCCCGCCATCGCCGTCACCGCCAGGCACAGCATCCCCGCTCTGAAGTACGCCATGGACCTGAACGGGTACTACGGCGGGCCGCCACGGCTGCCCCTGCTGCCGCCCTCGCCGGCGGTCAAAGCCGAAGTCGAAGAGCTCTTCCGAGATGTGAAGGCTTGATTCACCACAAAGCCGCAAAGGGCACAAAGAACCACGGCGGGGTCGGGCATTGTGCAAAAGTTGTCCGAGCGCCTCGCCGAGGCGATGCGAGTTTCTCCGTCACAGGCATGGAAAGACGCGGGAATCCACCGACCTGACAGGCTTATTGGGCCTGTGGAAAAACCTGTGAGAAAACGCTACAGACCAAGGTGTGCGGGCATCAGGCGGGCGCTCTGGTCCCCGAAGAGTAAGCGAATGGTCTGTCTAAGCGACTGACTGAAAACCACTTATCTGGCGCCGACGGCCTCGCGGGAAAACTCCCGGTCAGCCCGCGGCGGGTCTTCGACCACCACGGTTTTTGCACAATTCCGCAGCAGGCGGTGCCGGCGGCGTAGCGACGCCGCAGGAATTTTCGCCGGAGGCGTCCTCAGAACCCGGAACATTCAGCCGGCGGCTGGTGTCTATTCCGCTGGACGGGCAATCACACACCAGGAGGAGTGATGGCAAAGAGAACGGCAATGATCCTGCTGGCGCTCGCGCTGGGCGCAGGCACACTGCTGTGGGCCGGAGATGCGACCATAAACATCAGCGACGAGAGCAAGCAGGCGCTCAAATTGGTCCGCATGGTCAGGCCCCAATATCCGCCGGAGGCCAAGCAAGCAGGCATCCAGGGCACGGTTCTGCTTCACGTCAAGGTGGCCACCGACGGCACAGTCAAGGAGATCGTGGTCAAGGAGGGCGAACCCAAGCTGGTGGAGGCCACGGTCGAGGCGGTCCGGCAATGGGAATACGAGCCGGTCAAGCTGGACGGGAAGGCCATCGAGGCCAGCACCGACGTTACCGTCAACTTCAAGCTCTCGGAGAAGAAGTAGTCGCTTCCCCCAACGCTGACGCCGAACTGCAACCGAGCCGTCCCGCATGGCGGGACGGCCCGGTGTTGGGCCTCATGCTCCGGTGGCGCGGCCCCCAAAATACTCGATGCCCTGGGCCGCTGTGGCGTGGATTCGGAAGATCCTCTCGACCCCCGTCACCTTGAAGAGCTTTTGGACGGACCCTTTGAGGCCCGCCAGGCATAGTTCGCCGCCGGCTTGGCGCAGTTTGCCCGAGCAGCTTGCGACGGTGCCCAGGCCGGTGCTATCCATGTAGTTGAGCTGCGTCAGATCCAGGACGATCCTCTGCTGGTTCAGGCGGATCAGCTCGCTGATCTGCGACTCCAACTCGTCGCTGTCGGGACCCATCGTCAGCCTGCCCTCAAGCCGCACCACGGTGATGTTCGGGTCGATACGTTCCTGTGTGATCGTGAGATGCATGATTCCCTCCCGTCCCTTGAACCGGCCCAAGGGAAGGAGCCCATCCGGACGCACGGCAGGAAATTTACGAGGGAATCGGGCCTGAGTCAAGCCGAAACAATTCCTCTGTGGGCGGTAGGCTGTAGGCTGTAGGCAGAAGGCGCGGCCCACAGCCTACAGCCCACAGCCCACAGCCTACAGCATTTCTTGCTTGCTGTCGCCGCGCGCCGCCGGTACACTGCGCCATTTGAGGGATCGATCCCGTGCAGGCGGATCGGCAATGATTTGAGGAGACGTCATGAGCGGATTATCGAGAAGGTATTTCGTGATGTGCGGCCTGGCGGCCGCCTCCCTGAAGCTGGAAGC
>JAPKYU010000067.1 GCA_026394175.1 Acidobacteriota bacterium
GGATAGCGGTGAAACCGGATGCCTTTAGCATCAACCCCTGGATTGTCCGCAATGCTAAGAAAACAGGCATGTTAGCCAGGCATCTCCTGTTATTTGCGGAATAAAAGCTCTACAAATCAGAAATCGCAGGCGGCGCGGGCCGGCCGTTCCGCAATTACGGGGTGCGTTCTTTCCCCCCACAGCACTGTTTTTCCAATCTCTCCAGCACTCCACAGCAAACCCCGTGAATTGCCCCGCCGCACCTGCTAGATGTCGGGTGTTACTGAGGTGTGCGGAACTTGGGCACCAAGTCTTGGTAAGCCGGGCGTCGGGTCGGCTGTAGAGTTCTGCAATTCTAGCGGAGCACCGCGGAGCGGTGCAGCGAATCATAGCCGGGGGGTGAGGGCCGCGCATTTGCGGCCCGAACCCCCGGAGAAGGCAAGAAGAGTAATGCGCCCCGGCAAGCCGGGGCGCGAGAAGCACTCGGCTTGTCGCGCATGGCTATTGGACATTCCGCTCGTTGCCGGTTTCTTTCCGCTCGATTCTCCGCGCCCCTGCCGGGGCGCGACAACACTGCCGCTCGTAACCGGGGGTTGCGGGCCGCAAAAGCAGCGGCCCTCACCCCCGGCTATGACTCTCGTCGCCGCTCCGCGGCGCCCTGATCGACTGAAGGCCTGGGTTTGAAAGAAGTGGTTCGCTACTTTGGCAAAAGTCAGTAGGTGCGTAGTTGAAGCGGCTGGGTCGGTCTGATAAACTGCGATTTCGCGCGAGCGCCGCATGCTGGAGAAGGTCCCATTACTCCCCATCACGGAACCGGAGGCAGGCGAAGACCAGGACCGCGGGCTGGTGAACGAGGTCCTGGCCGGCAAGCTGAATGCCTTCGAGGAACTGGTGCGGCGGCACGACCGCCGCGTTTATCGCGTTACTTTGGCTATCACGCAGAACAAGGAAGACGCCGAAGACGCGATGCAGGACGCGTTCCTGAAGGCGCTCGAGCACCTGAATCAGTTCGCCGGCGCCGCGCGCTTCTCCACCTGGCTGACGCGCATCGCGGTGAACGAGGCGCTGCAGCGGCTGCGGCGGCGCGGCCGCTTCGACTCGCTGGAGGAGCCCATCGACCTGGGTGACAGCCTGGTGCCGCAGCAGGTCGAGGACTGGCGCGACAACCCCGAGCAGCAGTACGCCAAGGAGGAGTTGCGCACGCTGCTGGAGAAAGCCATCGGTTCGCTGCCGGCGATCTACCGCGCGGTTTTTGTCTTACGGGACGTCGAGCACCTGAGCAATGAAGAGGCCGCGACCATGCTGGAGCTGAGCGTGCCGGCCATCAAGTCGCGTTTGCTGCGGGCCCGCCTGATGATGCGCGAGCGGCTGTCGCGGCACTTCGCGACCGCCCGTTCGGGAGGATCCTGATGGATTGCCGGAAATTCCTGGAAGAATTCTCCGATTTTATCGACGGACAGAGCACCATCGGCGTCCGCGAAGCCATCGAGGAACATATCGCTCTGTGCAAGAAGTGCGAGGTGCTCTACAACTCCACCCAGCGCACCCTTAAAATTATCGGCGACCACTCCGAGCAAACCTTCGAGCTGCCCGCCGAGGTGAGCGCGCGGCTGTACGCTCGCCTCCGCACCCGCCTGAAAGAACTGCAAAAATAAGGGGAAATACAAGGCAGAGACGCAGGCCTGCCCCGGCGTGCCGGGGAGGACGCCGAGGCACGCAGAGGGAAATGATTCTCTGCGTTGAACCCCCGGCTGCGGGTTTTTCGAGCTACCGTTGGATTTCCGCCGCTTCGTCTTGCAGCAGCGCCATGGGCTTGTCGAAGTGCGGGGTGTCCATCCACTGGACGCGCCATTGACCGTTCTGTTTCACCAGCAGGGCGCGGCCCTCGTATTCGCGGTCGGGGTCGGGAGCCGAGGAGAGCAGGGCGCGGGCGGGCGGAGTGATTTCCACCCAGCGGTAAAGGAACCGGACTTCCCGCTTGCCCTCGCGGTCCTGATAGCGCTCGATCTTGGTGACGGCGCGGCGGCCCGCCCCCACGATGCAGGCAATCGCTTCCGGAGTCTCGGAGAAATAGGGGCGGCCCGCGGCCGCCAGCACCATGCCGGCCGGCGTCCATTGCCAGAAGCCCGCCTGCGCGCCCCGCCCCAGCACGCCCAGCGGATCGTACTTCATGGTCCTGGAAACCCGGATGCGGAACTCGGGAAGCGCAAACGGGTCGTAGCTCTTGATTGCCTGGCGGACGTCATGCTCGGCCGTCACCGTCAGCAGCATCCACGGCAGGAAGACGAGCAAGACGGCAATGCCCAGCAAGACGGGAATGGGCAGCGGGAAGCCTCGCCCGGAGGAGTGCATATCAGTTAAGAGTTGAGAGTTAGGCGGCGGCCCTCTTCTGCGCCGCGTTCTTGAGGACCTCGATGCCCTTCTTCAGAATGCTGTCCTCTCTGGGAGCCTGGGGCTGCGCGGGGGGCGGTTCGGGTTGCTGTTCCTCGGGCAGCGCGGCAACCTCCTCGGGTTCGGTGTCGGTGACCGCTACGTTGGGCGTCACCCCGGTGTCCTGGATGGCCTTGCCGCCGGGCGTGTAGTACTTGGCCACCGACAGCAGCAGCGCCGAGCCATCGTCCAGCGGGATCAGCTTCTGCACCGAGCCGACCCCGTACGTTTTCTCGCCCACCACGTCGCCGCGTCCGTTCTCCAGGATGGCGGAGGCGAAGATTTCGCCCGCGCCGGCCGTGGCGCGATTGACGAGCACCACCACAGGAACGCGCACCGTCGCCAGCGCGGGATCGGCCGGGAAGTTCTGCCGCGGGTACTTCTGCCCCTGCAGATAGGTGATCAGGCCGTGGTCGATGAACAGGTTGGCGGCGGCGATTCCTTCCGCAATCTCGCCCTCCGCCGCGCCCCGCGCGTCCAGCACCAGCCGCTCGGCTCCGGCATTCAGCAACTGCTGGGCATGGGCCGCGATTTCCCTGGCCCGGCCCTGCGGGAAGCCGTCGATGTTGAGGTAGCCGATGCCGGCCTCGACCATCTTCCGGGTGACCGGCGGTGCCGCCACCACTTCCCGCTTCAAAACCATCTTCTGCGGTTCGCCGCGGCGCACGCGCACCACCGACAGCGTGACGCTGGAACCGGGCTTGCCGGCCAGCACCGTCTTCACCTCTTCCAGCGACATCTCGCGGGTGGAGTCGCCGTCGATGGCTTCAATGATGTCGCCGCCCTGCAGGCCGCCCCGCGCCGCCGGTCCGCCGGGGATGGCGCTGATGATGGCCACGTAGCCGAATCTCTTGGAGAGGACCAGCCCCAGGTCCGCGTTGCCCTGCGTCTTGCGCTTCTGATAGCGGGCGTACTGCTCGGGGCTCAGGTAGCTGCTGAAGGGGTCGAGCGATTCCAGCAGGCCGTGCAGGGCGCCCACCGTCACGCTTTTCAGGTCGGGCTCCTCGACGTAGTCGCTGCGGATCCGGGAAAGGACCTCGCTGTAGACGGCCAACTGGCGATACGGGCCGTCGGAGGCCGTGCTCTTGCCGAGCAAGCCCCCGATCAGCATCAGGATCACCAGCAAGGTGGAAAACAGAACGACACCGACTTTGACCCTGCTATGCATGAGATTGATTCCATCTCGCCACTTGGAAACTCGGCCGGAACCTCACCAAGCGCCAGTATACCACGCGGCAACAGGGTCCTGCCGGGTTGTTTCACAGGCCCGGGCGGCGGCTTCGCTGCGGGGCCGGCGGGATGTCGCTACAGCGCGACTATCTGGGGCAGCCCCGGCAGGGGCGAGACCCACTTGACAGGGACCGTCGGGATGAATAGGCTAGGCGCCGACTCTACAAAAGGGGCTCGGGAGGAACAGAGCAAAAACAGTATTCTTGGCGACAAGCGAAGGGGTTCTGGACTCCTGGCGCTTGTCCGGGGAGGAATTCATGCATTCGCGATCCGAGATCCGCAGGGCGCTGTTCGCGGTTGTCGTCCTGGCGCTGGCCACCGGGCTTGTTTACGGACAAGCGTTCACCTCACTGTCAGGGACGGTCGGCGACGCGACCGGCGCCATGGTGCCGAGTGCCGCAGTCGCGATCAGCAACGTTCAAACCGGCGCCCAGAGAGAAGCGACCACCGACAACGCCGGCCGGTACAGTTTTGCCCAGGTGCTTCCGGGCACATACAAGGTCACGGCCAAGGCCCAAGGTTTCTCCGAGTTCGTCCTGAACACGGTGGAGTTGCTGGTCAACTCGCCGGCGACGATCAATATCACCTTGCAGGTAGGGGCGGTGACGCAGAGTGTGCAGGTCGAAGCGGCCGCGGTGCGGCTGAATACCACCGACGCCTCGCTGGGTAACGCCATCGGCACCACGGCCATCGTGGAATTGCCGTTTTTCGCGCGCAACGTTACCGGTCTGCTTCAGTATCAGCCCGGCGTGACGAGCTTCGGCGCGGGCGACGACCGGGACGGCGCGGTCAACGGCGGCAAGTCCGACCAGTCCAACGTCACGCTCGACGGCGTGGACGTGAATGACCAGAACGGGCGCGCGGCCTTCACCAGCGTGCTGCGCGTGACGCTCGATTCCGTGCGGGAGTTCCGCACCACAACCAGCAATGGGGGCGCCGATTCGGGCCGCGGCTCGGGCGCCGACGTGGCCCTGGTGACCAAGCAGGGCACCAACAGCTACCACGGCTCGCTTTACGAATACCATCGCAACACGGTCACCGCGGCGAACGGTTTCTTCAACAACCGCGCCAAGGTGCCGCGCGCGCCGCT
>JAPKYU010000526.1 GCA_026394175.1 Acidobacteriota bacterium
TCCTTGGCCACGTCGTCGGCAAACCGCGAATCCGCGTTCATCCGCGGAATCCGCGGATTTCACTGCGGCCAATCTGTGGAATCTGCGAAATCTGCGGCTTCGTTCTTGGTTGCGGCGATAGCTGCTTCGTGCCTTTGTGGTTGTACCGAGGCTTCAAATCCCGGCTAGAGCGTCGTAGTAGCGGGCGATGGAGCGGATCCCGCCGTAGAAGTTCTCCAGGTGCAGGCGCTCGTTGGGGGCGTGCGAATGCTCGTCGGGCAGGCCGAAGCCCAGCAGCACGCACGGCACGCCCAGCAGCTCGGAAATGGTGGCCACGAAGGGGATCGAGCCGCCCTCGCGGATGAAGACCGCCGGGCGGCCGAAGCCTTCCTCCAGGGCCCGCTTGGCGGCCTGGATATAGGGGTGATCGAAGGGGCACAGGAAGGGCTTGCCGCCGCTGAGTTGCCGGAATTCGAGGCTCACGCCCGGTGGCGCGATCGAGCGCAGGTGCTTTTCCACCAGGCGGCTGATCTTCCCCGGGTCCTGGTTGGCGACCAGGCGGGTGCTGAACTTGGCGCCGGCCCTGGCCGGCAGCACGGTCTTGGCGCCTTCGCCTTGGTAGCCGCCCCACAGCCCGTTGACGTCCAGCGTGGGCCGCGCCCAGATGCGTTCCAGGGTAGTGAAGCCTTCCTCCCCGGCCAGCGCCGGGCTGCCGGTGGTGGCGCGGAACTCTTCTTCCTGGAAGGGAAGCGCGGCCAGCGCGGCGCGCTCTTCCGGCCGCAAGGGCACCACGTCGTCGTAGAAACCGGGGATGGTCACGCGTCCGGCGGAATCCTTCAAGGACGCGATCATCTGGCAGAGGACATTGGCGGGGTTGGGGATGGCCCCGCCGAAGGAGCCGGAATGCAGGTCGTTGCCCGGTCCGTCCACCACCAGCTCGAAGTAGGCCAGGCCGCGCAATCCGTGACAGATCGACGGCATGCCCTTCTGCAGCATGCCGGTGTCGGAGACCACGACCACGTCGGCTTTCAGCAGTTCCTTGTGGGCGGCCACGAAAGGCTCCAGGTTGGGACTGCCGACCTCCTCCTCGCCCTCCAACAGGAACTTGAGGTTGACCGGCAGTTTTCCGCGGCGCTCCAGGAAGGCGCGGGCCACGGCGATATGAATGAACATCTGTCCCTTGTCATCGACCGCGCCGCGGCCGTACAGGTCGCCGTCGCGCACCGTGGCCTGGAACGGCGGCGTCTCCCACAGCTCCACCGGGTCCTCGGGCTGCACGTCGTAGTGCCCGTAGACCAGCACGGTGGGCCCGGCCGCTCCCAGCCGCTCGGCATAGACGATGGGATTGCCCGGGGTGGGGAACAACTCCACGCGGCTGATCCCCGCCGATCTCAGCAGCGACGCCACGTGCTCCGCGCAGCGGCGGATTTCGCCGGCCCGTTCCGGTTTCGCGCTCACGCTCGGAATGGCAACCAGCTCGACGACTTCGCGCAGGTGCTGCTCGCGGCGCGCTTCCAGCAGTTCAAGAATGTCGTTCATATCTTCCTTTCGAATCAGACCTGAGACCTGAGACTGAAAGAGAACGGCACCAGATCCGCAAAACTCTCCGGTCCCAGGTCTCAGGTCCGTTGACAACCGGTTCGGCTCTATGTCATTTTACCAGTTCAATTTGGAGTGTATCCTCTACCGGGAGTCATGAAAAAAGCAATGCCCTCGACAGGCCGCGTAGAGGTGCAACTGGAAAGCAGCCTGGAAAGCGTCGATCAGGCCGAGGAGATGGCTAGGCGGTTCGCCCAAGCGGCCGGCTTCTCCGAGGAAGATCTGGATAAGATCGGGATGTCGGTCCGCGAAGGGCTGGTGAACGCTGTTCACCACGGCAACAAGTACGACACCCACAAGAGGGCCGGGTTGCGGCTGGAGATGGAAGGCCCCAACCTGGTGGTGACCGTGACCGACCAGGGATCGGGATTCGAACTGGCGGGCGTTCCCAACCCGCTGGCCTCGGAGAACCTGCTGAAACAGACCGGCCGCGGGGTTTTCCTCATGCGGGCGTTCATGGACGAGGTTGAGGTCCGGCGGCTCTCCCCGACAGGCACCGAAGTGCGAATGACCAAACACGCAGCGCCGGCCAACGGCAAGGAGGAGTAGAGGTGACGATCAAAGCAAACACCCGGCAGGTAGACGGAGTGACCGTCGTTGATCTGAGCGGGCGCATTACCCTAGGCGAAGGTTCCACGATCCTGCGCGATACCGTCCGCGAGCTGCTCGGGCGCGGCCAAAAGAAGATCTTGCTGAATCTGGGCGATGTGAACTACATCGACAGCTCGGGAATCGGCGAGCTGGTCAGCGGCTACACCACCGTCACCAACCAGGGCGGCCAGTTGAAGCTGCTCAACCTGACCAAGAAAGTCCGCGACCTGCTCCAGATTACGAAGCTGATTACCGTTTTCGACATCTTCGATGAGGAGACGGCGGCCGTCCGCAGCTTCACGTAGTCAATGGCGGGGGAGAAGCGGGCTGCCGGCGTGAGTGAGCGTCCGCGTGCCTGCCACCATGGGGATGCTCCCATATGCGCCATGGCGGACGGGTCGGTTGGGGAGCGGCTCAGCGGGTCTTGCGCTTCCGGCGGGGCTTCTCCGCCGGGACCGGCTGGACCAGCGGATTGATCGAGGCGAGCACCTGCTCGTAGGCCGAGGGCTGGTTCTTCCGCGGCCCCGCTTTGCCCTGCCGGTAATGGTGTTCATAATGGCAGGTCCGGCAACGGACCTTGCGCACCTGTTCGCCCACCATGGCCACCACCGAGTGGTCCGTCAGCAGGCGGCACCGCGAGCAGTAATCGTCCAGGATGTCTCCCAAGCGCATTTCGGGCATCTTGGCCTCCGCCAACGCAAGCAGGCACCGGGAAGCGGGGGATTATACAACAGCTATCAGCTAACAGCTACCAGCCGGTTATCAGATTTGCGCGGGGACCCGCTTTATCCGGAACGGCAAGCGGCCGGCGGCAAACGGACCGTCGGCAGGCGGCCCCGCCGATTCCACAGCGCCTGGCGGCTATTCGAGCGCGGCGATACGCTCCATGACGTGGTCCGCGATCTTCTGCCAGGTTTCGCGGGTGTTGGGAAGAGACAGGAACTGGTCGACGCGGAAGGGGCAGCCGACGATGATCTCCGCCCGCCTGCCGAAGCGCGGGAAGCGCGCGCCGATGGGAAGGATGTCGCCCATGCCGCGGTGGAAGCAGGGCACCACGGTGGCGCCCGTTTCGTAAAGCACGCGGCCCACGCCCGCCTTGCCCGGCAGCAGCTTGCCGCTGCGCGTCCGGGTGCCCTCCGGCGCCACGTGCACGCAGCCGCCGTGGCGCAAGATTTCGATGGCGCGCTCCACGGCCGGCTGATGGACCCCCTCGCCGCGCCGGATGGGGATGCAGCGCACCCGCCGCATGAACCAGCTCATCACCGGGCCTTTGAAAAAATTGCGCTCTTCCGGAACATGGTACGGCAGGAATTTCCGGTCTCGGAGCGCGCGGGGCGGAAACACCAGCACGTCCACGAAGGCGTTGTCCAGGATGCTGACGTGATTGAAGACGAACATCAGCGGCAGCGGGGCCGTTTGCAGGCGGTGCTTGCCGCGGACCGTCGTCCGGTTGAACACCTTCATCAGCAGCCAGAAAACCGGAACGACCAACACGATGGAGAGCAGCCAGCCGATCAAGTCATTGACGCGGTCGGCGAGCCTCGCCGCCTGCGGCGGCCGGTCGCTTTCCCGGACTGTGGAAGTCGCCGTGGTCATCGAATTGAGAAGTTCACCACCAACTTACCCGGACACAAAGTCCCCACAACCTGCCTGCTGCTTGACGGGCGCTTACGCGAACATCAATCGGCCCCTTGGTTCCGGGATGGGTCTCCCAAGTTCCTTGGCTGTTTCAATCCATTCCTGGACGACCACTTCGACATTGGCGAGGGCTTCCCGATAGTTGGACCCGTCGGCCATGCATCCGGGCAATTCGGGCACTTCGGCGATGAATGCCTGATCTGCTTCGCTCCAGTAGATAATCACCTCGTATCTGATACTTGGTGTCCTTTGTGTCGTCGTGTCTTTGTGGTTCAAGAAATCCGCCGATGGCCGATCCGCAGATTGAATCCGTGAAATCTGCGAAATCTGCGGCTGCTGCTCAATGCGGGGAAGCGCGGCCCTGGGCCACCTCCACGACATGGGGCAGCAGGTCGGCCACGGCGTTGAGCGATTCCAGCGCGCCGCGGGGGCTGCCCGGCAGGTTCAGGATCAGCTTGCCGTTGCGAACCCCGGCGACGGCGCGAGAAAGGACTGCGCGCCGCGTGCTCTTCAGTCCCTCGGCGCGCATTAATTCCGGCAGGCCGGGCAGTTCCCGCTCGATAACCGCGCGAGTGGCTTCCGGCGTCACGTCCCGCGGGGCGATGCCGGTGCCTCCGGTGGTGAGAATGGCGTCCAGGTCATGGCGCGCCGCCCAAGCTTCCAGCGCCTGGCGAATCGCGGCGCAATCGTCCGGCACCAGGCCGGCGACAAGCACTTCCCACCCCAGTTCCCGCAGGCGCGCAGCCACCTGCGGGCCGGCGCGGTCCTCCCGCTCGCCCCGGTAACAGGAATCGCTGACGGTGAGCACGGCGGCGCGCACGTTACTTGTTCTCTTCGTCCAGCATCCGCAGGGCTTCCATCAGCAGCCCCTGCGAGCCGGTGGTGGTGGTCCGCTCGCTGCTGCGCGCGTTGAAGTCGATCTGGAAGGTGCCGTCGCTCCAGTGCACGATGTGGTTGATGACCGCGTCGCCCTTGACGTCGCCCATCACGGCGTGATGAATCTGCCCGTTCTCGAAATAGATGGTGGCGGTCTGCTTGCCGTCGGGGCTGGCAATGATCAGCGCGCACGTCTTCTGTCCCTGCTCCAGAGTCGGGAACAGATCCATGATGCCCATCTCCGACAGCCGCCCGGCAAGGCCGCCGCCCGCCGCCGCCGCTTCATGCTGCATCTTCTCGAGGTAAATGCGGTCCAGGATGCGCTTGGCGCGCTTGGTCAGGTCGCGCACGAAGAAGGGCTTGACGATGAAGTCCTCCACCTGATCGGCGACAGTCTGCAGCCGCTCGTCCACATCGGCCTTGCTGGCCAGCAGCACCACCGGCACTTTCTGCGTCTGGGGGCGGGCCTTCAGCTTCTCCAGCAACTGGCGGCCGTCGAGGCCCTCCATGCGGTAATCGCAGATGATCAGGTCCGGCGGCGACTCCACCGCCTTCATCAGCGCGTCGGCGCCATCGCTGAGCGCCTCCACCGTGGCGTGCGCCTCCAGGCCCCGGCGCATCAGGTCCAGCACCAGCGCGTTGTCATCCACCAGCATCAATCTCAACGCCATAAAAGTCGTTATGAGTTAAGAGTTGTGAGTTAAGATTCAGCCGCTTTTCGATTCTTAACTCTTAACTCATAACTCCTCCGGTAGTGTCCGCTGCGGCCACCGCTCTTTTCCAGCAGGCACAGCGAGGTGATCTCCATCGCGCGGTCCAGCGCCTTGCACATGTCGTAGACGGTCAGCGCGGCGACCGCAACCGCCGTGAGCGCTTCCATCTCGACGCCGGTGGCGGCCGTAGTCGAAACGGAGGAAAAAAGTTCGATGCCATTTTCGCACACGCGCGCCTCTACATCAACGTGGGCGATGGGCAGCGGATGGCAGAGCGGGATCAGGTCGGCGGTACGCTTGGCCGCCGTGATGCCGGCGATCCGCGCGATCTCCAGGGGGTTGCCCTTGGGGTTGTCGGGCAACCGCGCCAGTGCCTCGCCGCTGATACGGACGAAAGCGTGGGCCCGCGCCTGGCGGCGCGTGGCCGGCTTCCCGCTCACGTCCACCATCCGAGCCCGGCCTTGCTCATCCCAATGTGTGTTCATAAGGCTGTAGGCTGTAGGCTGTGGGCTGTTGCCGACCAGCCGCTGGATAAACCTACAGCCTACAGTCTACAGCTTACGGCCGGTTCACCAGCAGCGCGATGCGCTCGATGCGCAACGCCGGGATACGTTGGGCGGCGCGCTCCAGGGGCAGCAGTGCCGCCGCTTCTTTCAGCGCTTGCTCGTCGCCGCGGGTCGGTTCAAACACGTATACGTCGGCCCGCTCCCGGTAGGAATAGGTTTGATAGCGGGGCAGGCGCGCGGCCGCTATCTCCATCAGCACATCCCAGAAGCTCTGCTTGTGAGAGAAGCGGCGCCGGGCCGCCTCCTGGCGCGGCAGTTCGATGGTCTCGCCGGCGCTGTACACGCGGGCCAGGACGCAGCGGACCGGCTGGAACGGCCGATCCGGTTGTGGGTCTGGAAACACTGCCAGCAGCGTTTGGAGATCCGCCGGATCGGCCTCGATGGGCTGCCAGCGATACCGGAAATCGCCGAGCACCGCGCTGCCCGCCGCCAAAACCTGCCGCAACCGCTCGATCTTCTTGCCGCACAGCGAGACCAGCGCTTCCAGCAGTTCGGCGATTGTGAAGTCCCGCTCGATGACCGGCAACGAGCTGATGTAGCCGGCCGTTTCCGGCAGCAGTTTCACCCGAATCCGCTGGGGCAAGGCCATGCTTCATGTTAGCGCTGTTTGGTAACCTGGAGTGCGCCGGCTTGCCACCGTCTTTCGGCGAGAAGCTTGCCTCGCGCTTGTTTCACAATCATCAAACAGCGGCAAGCCGCCCCCGGCAAGCCGGGGCGAACCGGCACATTCCAAAGGATCGTTACTAAACAGGCACGTCGGTTCTTATTTCGCTTGACGCGCCTGCGGGCGGCGCGGTAGCCTGCCCGTAGGTGCTCCCGCCGGGGCCGGTTCCCTGGAAAAACATTTCCGCTAAGTTATGTATTTTCAGGTCTTTCCAGGCGTTTCTGGGGGACTACTAGATATGGGGCCAGGCTGCAAAAAAGCGCTAGATAGCGTGGTTTTTCCGCTTTACAAACCCAGTCACCCGCGGTACCATCGCCCCATGACCCATGCCTGAGGGGTCAGCGGATCGGGAAACGATAAAGGAAGGTTGGCCTTGCTGAAGCTGAAGAAGGTTGAACTGGTCGGGTTCAAATCGTTCTGCGACCGCTCCGAATTGCTGTTCAACGGCGGCGGCATCACCGCCATCGTTGGCCCGAACGGCTGCGGGAAATCGAATATCAGCGACGCAATCAACTGGGTGTTGGGAGAGCAGTCGGCCAAGAGCCTGCGCGGCGGCAGCATGCAGGATGTGATTTTCAACGGCACCCGCGACCGCCAGCCGACCGGCATGGCCGAAGTCAGCCTCACCCTGATCGACACGGACTATCACGAGGAGCCGCGCGACGAGGCGGAGGCGGTTGAGGCGGTTGTGGTGATGGAAGGCGGCGAGGCGGGGCCGGGCAATGGAACCAACCGAAGCAACGCAACGAGCGGAACGATCGGTCACCGCTACCCGCACCGCGACAAAGGAGAGCACCGCGAGGTGGTGGTCTCCCGGCGCCTGTTCCGGTCCGGCGAGAGCGAGTACCTGCTGAACGGCAAGGTCTGCCGGTTGCGCGACATCCAGGAATTGTTCATGGGCACCGGCCTGGGCCCGGAATCCTACGCCATCATCGAGCAGGGGCGCATCGGGCAAATCCTCAGCTCCAAACCCTACGAGCGCCGCGCACTCATTGAAGAGGCGGCCGGCGTCACCAAGTACAAGACCAAGCGGCGGCTGGCCGAAATCCGGCTGGAAGGTTCCAGGCAGAACCTGAACCGGGTGAACGACATCCTGGACGAGGTGTCCCGCCAGGTGAACTCGCTGAAACGGCAGGCCTCGAAGGCGCGCCGGTACGCCGAGCTTCGCGATGAATTCCGCGCCCGGTTGCGGGTAACCGTGGCCAGCCGCCACAACCAGTTCGAGCGGCAGGCGATGCAGGCAGCCGTAGAGCTGAGCGTGGCGGCCAACCGCATGAAAGAGCTGTCGGCGGCCGTGGAGGCCCTCGAGCAGGAGCACTTCGCCTTGAGCCAGACGGGGTACGAGCAGGAAGAGGCGCTGGGCCGCCAGCGCGAGACCCTCGCCACGCTGGCCATGGAACTGGACCGCGCCCGCAACCGCATCGCCTACCAGCAGCAGCAGGCCGCCGAGCTTGAAACCCGCATCAAGGAAGACGAGACGCAGTCCGCGCAGGTGGACGGCCGGCTGGCCACGCTGGAACAGGAATACGAGGGGTGCCGGCTGGGGCTGGAAACTGCGGAGGCTGAGAGCCGGTCAATCCAGGAAGACGCGGCGGCCCGCGCCGCCGAGTTGGCCGCCGCCGAGGAGCACCAGCGGGCTTGCGAGCAGGAACGCGACCGGCTGCGCGCCTCTCTCCTATCACTGCTTGGCGAGCTGGCCGAGTTGCGCAACCAGCTCACCCAGGTGGAAGAGTTTCTTGCCGGCCTGGAGCGGCAGCGCGAGCGCAGCGAGCGTGAGCAGGCCGCCTCGGCGCAGGAAGAAGCCGACCTCCGCCGGCAGCACGGCGCGCTGGTGGAGCAAATCGCGCGCCAGCAACTGGAGCTGCACGACGTGGCCGCCGAGCGGGGCGCGGCCGAAGAGCGGATGGCCGATTTGAAAGCGCAGGCGGGCGAGATCAGCCGGCGCCTGGAGCAACTGCGCGCCGACCACGCCGAAACCCGCGCCCGCCGCGATTCGCTCGACCAGATCCTGTCGCATCACGCTTACACCGCCGAGGCCGTCAAGAAGCTGTTTGCCATCGACGGCAGCGGCGGCGCCTTTCACCCCCTGGGCATCCTGGCCGACTTCATCGAGGTCGATCCGAAGTACGAGCGCCTGGTCGAGGACCTCCTGGCCGAGGAACTGGAGTACGTGGTTGTCAAGAGTTGGGAGGCGGCGCACGAGGGCGTGCGCCTGCTGCGCTCCGAGGTGGAAGGCCGCGCGACATTCCTGGTGCATGCCCCCGAGCCTCCGCCGGCGCAGGTTGCCTCCGAGGGGTTCGGATTCCCGGGGAGGCTCACCCGGTTGAGGGACCACGTCCGGCTCAATAACGGAATGGCGCTCGGGGTGGAGGCGCTGCTGCCGAAGCTGGCCGCCTGCTACGTGGCCGATTCGGCGGCCGCGGCCCGCGACCTGGCGCTGGCGCATCCCTCCTGCTACTTCCTCTCGCCCGACGGCGATTGCTTCCATGGCGCAACGCTGGCCGGCGGGCGCCGCGCCGGCACGGGCCCGCTGGCGCTGAAGCGCGAGCTGCGCGAGCTGGGCCAGCGGGCCGCGCAACTGGCCGCGGAAACCGAAGCCTGCGCCCTGAACCTCAAGGTTCTCGACGACGAAATTGCGCGCCTGACCGTGGTGCTGGAAAAGCTGCGCAAGGAAGAGGTGGAGCGCGAGAAATTCGCGACCGCCAGCGGCCTGGAATGCAAGCAACTGGCCGCGCAGCTCAACCGCGCCGCCGAGCGCCTGTCGGTGGCGCGCCTGGAGCTGGAGCGGTTGGAGAACGAGCGGGGCCGGGCAGCCGCCCATGCCGCCCGGCTGCGCGGCGAGACCGGGGCGCGCGAGGAGGCCCAGCGGCAAGAGGAGGCCCAACTGCGCGCCGCCGTCGGGAACGCCGCAGGGCTGGGCCAAGCGCGCGAAGCGGCGGCCGGCAGGCTGGCCGAGACCCGCGCCCACGCTGCGGCGCTGGAGGAGCGGCACCGCGCCGCAGCGGCCGCCGTCGCCCGCATCCACGACGTCGTGCTGCACGCCCGTGTTCAGGCCGCCGAGCTGAAGCGGCAACTGGATTTCGCCCGCGCCGAACTGGAACGGCTCGGCCACGACAACCAGGCAACCCAGCAGCGCGCCGCGGAACTGGCCGAGCAGCGGACCGCGGCCGAGGTCCAGGCCGCCGAAATCAAGCAGGCGCTGGAAGCGGGCCGGCAGCGCCTGGCGGAACTCGAGGAGCAGACGCGCGCCACGCGCGCTGAGCTGGAGGAGCGCCGCGAACACAAGTCGGCCGGCGAGGTGACTCTGGCCCGCCTGCAGAGCGACATGGCGCACCTTTCCGAGAACTGCCAGAACGACCTGGGCGTGCCCGTCACCGAGTTGGGTGTCGATCCCGCTGAGTTGCTGGCCGATGAGCCGCTGGCGCAGGCCGAGGAGCAGGGTCGGGAGTTGCGCGCCAGGATCGATTCGCTGGGTCCGGTGAACGTCATGGCCCTGGAGGAGTACCAGGAAACCCAGCATCGCTTCGACTTCCTCAACACCCAGCGCCAGGACCTGCTGGACGCCATCCGCAATACCCAGCAGGCCATCCAGGAAATCGACGTCATCTCCAGGCAGCAGTTCAACGAGGCCTTCGAGGCCATCAACGTGAATTTCCAGGAGACTTTCCGGACGCTGTTTGGCGGCGGTTTCGGCATGATGCGTCTCACCGAAGCCGCGAACGCGGCCGATGCGGGCATCGACGTCATCGCCCAGCCGCCCGGCAAGCGCCTGCAGAACGTCCTGCTGCTGTCGGGCGGCGAAAAAGCGCTGACCGCCCTGGCCCTGTTGTTCGCGATCTTCCGCCACCAACCCAGTCCCTTCTGCGTCCTCGACGAGGTGGACGCGCCGCTGGACGACAGCAACATCGGCCGCTTCACCGAGCTGGTCCGGCAAATGAGCCCCAACACGCAGTTCATCGTGATCACCCACAGCAAGAAAACGATGGAAGCGGCCCCGGTGCTCTACGGCGTGACCATGCAGGAGCCGGGCATCTCCAAGCTGGTTTCGGTCAAGTTCAACGGCAGCCAACCCCACGCCGCCGTCAACTGACGGCCCTGCCGGAACAACCGCTCGCAGTCCTGCCTTTTCGGCAACCGCCTCAGGCCGCGGGGCCGTTGTTTCTTTGTGGCGGCGCGGGGCCCGCCGCGGGCCTGCCGGACGCAGCGCCGGGGTTATCCCGCGCGGGCTTGAAAGCGCTTGTCAGAAGCGGACGGTTGCCGCTATACTTACCGGTCGGTATACAACGATGGCGCAACCGTCCAGCAACAGCAACATGCACAGCAAGCGGCAGGCGATCCGCCAGGCGGCGATCCGCCTGTTTTCCACGCGAGGATTTGCCGGGACCAGCACGCGCGAATTGTGCGACGCGGCCGGCGTGACCAAGCCGGTGCTGTACCACTATTTTGCCAATAAGGAAGCTCTGTTCCGGCAGCTTATCGAGGAGGCGCTCAACGACTACCGCGAAGGCATACACCGCGCCGCCGCGGCGGCGGGCTCGGCCGAGGAGCGCTTCGTCGAAGTCGTCTGGAACGATTTCAAGTTCACACGCAAGGAGCCGGAGCTGCTGCGGCTGTTGTACCGGGTGGTGTTCGCCGGCGAGCTGGCCGTGCCCGCCCAGACGGTGGTGGCCTCGGCCATGCAGGAGATGGAGGTGCTGCTGGAGGTCGCCCGCCAGGGCATTCGCCAGGGCGAGTGGCTGGGCAGCCCCGACGAGATCGCCCTGAGCGTTCTCGGTTTGAGCCACATCCAGACGCTCCGCTACCTGGTGGGCGGCGAAGGCCGCCTGTCGCTGGCCCAGGCGCGGCGGTGCGTGGAAATCGCGCTGCGCGGCTGCGCCACAATGCCCGCGGCGTCCGGGCGGGCGCGCGCGGCTGCCCCTCAATCAAAACGGTCATGAAACGAGTCCTCTTTGGAGCGCTTGAGGCGCTGGCTGTCTTGTCGTTGTCTCTTGGCGGGTTCTTTCCGGCCTGCCGGGCTGCCGGCGCCGCACAGAACACGGATCGGGCGGGCGAGAGTCTGACTGTCGAGCAGGCCATCGCCCTGGCCCTGGAACGCAATCGGGATGTGTTGAAGGCCCGCGAGCAGGTGGAGGCGCTGAAGGGCAAGATCCGCGAGGTGAGATCGCTGGCCCTGCCGAACGTCAAGTTGGAGGCGACCGGGTTGCGCTTCCGCGATCCCTCGTTCCTGAACAGCACCGCATTCGACAAGATTCCGGCTGATTTCCGCAACGCGCTGTCGGTGACGGGCGCCAACCTGTTCGACTATGCCCTGACCTTTTCGCAGCCGCTGTACACCTCGGGCAAGGTGGGTACCGCCGTCCGGCTGTCGCGACTGGAGCTGGAGGGCGTGGGCAACGACCAGGATCGGGTCGAGCAGGAAGTCACGTTGGAGGTGGTGCGGACTTTCTACGACCTGCTGCTGGCCGGCGAGAAGGTGGGGGTGGCCCGCGAGACGGTCACGCAGCGGGAGAAACACCTGGAAGTGGTGCGCAGCCGGTTTGCCGCCGGTGACGCCATGGAAGTGGACGTGCTGCGGTCGGAGGTCAACGTGGCCAACGCGCAGCCGGAATTGATCCGCGCGGAAAACGCGGTGCGGCAGGCGCGGGCGGCCTTGAATCACCTGCTGGTGCGCGATCCGAACGCGCCGCTGGAGGCCCGTGGCCGGCTCGAATACCAGGCCTGGCAGGAGACCGACCTCGAGGCGCTGGGCCGGGAGGCGTTGCGCCGCCGGCCCGAGATCTCACGCCTGCGCATCTTAGACCGCGAGGCCGAGCTCCAGGAGCGGCTGGCACAGGCCGAGAGCCGCATGCGCCTGGACTTGAAGGGGCGTTATGGGATGTCGGCCCGCATGCCCGAGAACCTCTGGAATTCCAGCTTTGCGCGCTGGAGCTTCTCCTTCGAGTTTGCGCTGCCGGTCTTCGATGGGGGCCGGCGCAGCGGGCTGGTCACCCAGGCGGTGGCCTCGCGGCATGTGGCCCGGCTCTCGCTGGACCAGCAGGAAAGCTTTGTGCGCCTGCAAGTGCGCCAGGCGCTGGATGAGATCCGGCGGGCTGATAAAACGGTCGAGGCCACGCAATTGAACGTGCGGCAGGCCGAACGTGTGCTGGCCATGATGCAGAACAACTACCGCTACGGCGCAGCTACGACCCTGGATGTGGTGGACGCCCAGATGGCGCTTTCGCTGGCGCGCACCAACCTGCTCCAGGGCTTGTACGACCACGTCATCGGCGCCGCCCGCTTGCGGTGGGTGATGGGGCGGCCGGCTCTGCCGGGAACGATGGGCGGCAAGCGGTAGGCAGTAAGCGGTAGGCAGGAGGCAGAATCGGTCCTTACTGCCTACTGCTTGCTGCCTACTGTTTACTGAACACACGGGCAAGTTCATACACATGAAATATGCAACGCTCTCATTAGTCGTTATGGCGCTGGCTGGCGCGGTTGGCTGCAGCCGGAACGCGGGCTCGGCCGGTTCGTCGGCCGCGGCTGCGGGGCCGCCGGAAATCAGTGTGGTCAAAGCGGCGCGAGGCCGCATTGAATCGGTGATCCCCATTACCGGTGCGTTGTTGTCCACGGTCCAGGTGGATGTAAAGACCGAGCAAACCGGGCGCCTCATAGAAGCGCCGCCGCGCGAGGGAGAAAGCGTAAAGCGCGGCCAGGTTCTGGCGCGGTTGGACGACACGCAGTACCGGCTCAGCGAACAGCAATCGCGGGCGGGGGTGGCCGTGGCCGTGGCGGCCCTGGAGCGCACCCGGATCGCCGTCCACCACGCCGATCGCGAACTGGAGCGCGCCCGCCAGGTGCAGACCTCCGGCGGCATCACGCAGAAGGATTTCCAAACGGCCGAGTGGGCCTCGCGTGACGCGCGCGCCCAACTCCAACTGGCCGAAGCGCAACTCGAGCAGGCGCGCCAGGCCCTGGCCCTCTCCGAGAAGCACCTGCGCGACTGCACCATCGTCTCGCCGCTCGATGGCGAGGTGCAGACGCATATGCACAATGCGGGGATTTACCTGGACACCCGGGAGACGCTGGTCCGCCTGGTCGACAACTCGCAGTTGGAATTGGAAGCCGCCGTGCCGTCGAATGAACTTGGCCGCGTCCGGCCCGGGCAGACGGCGCGCTTTACGGTCGATTCATTCCCGGGGGTGACCTTTGGCGCAACGGTGTTGAAAGTCGCTCCGGCGCTCCTGGAGCAGACGCGATCGGTGAAAATCCGAATGGCCGTCCCGAATCCCGAGCGGCGGCTCAAGGCGGGCATGTTCGCCAGGGGCGCGATCCTGGTCGGCGTGCGCGACGGCGCCTTGCTCTTGCCGGCCGCCGCCGTGACGCGGGATGCGGCTGACCCCGCCGCCGGCGCGGTCCTGGTGGTGGCGGATGGCAGATTACAGAAACGCCCGGTGCAACTGGGCGCGGAGCAGAAGGGGCAGATCGAGATCGTCCGGGGGCTGACGGCGGAGGAAGTTGTTGCCGCCGACCCACAGACGGCGCCGGCCGAGGGTGAGCCGGTCCGCGTGAAACAGTGATATCACCGCAGAGACACAGAGACCGCAGAGAACCAGGCCGCTGATTTCCTCCGTGTTCCCTGGGGCTCTGCGGTGAGTCCACACTTTCATTTATGTTCTTATCCGATTTATCGATTCGCCAGCCCGTCTTCGCCACGATGATCATCGTGACGCTGGTGGTGCTCGGCGTGTTTTCCTGGGTGGAACTGCAGATCGACATGTTTCCCAATGTCGATCTGCCGGTGATCAGCGTCCGGACAGTGTACCCGGGCGTTGCTCCCGAGACGATGGAGACCGAGGTGACGCGGAAGATCGAGGAGGCCGTCAACCCCATCTCCGGCGTCAAGCACATCTCCTCGGTCACCACCGAGGGACTTTCCAACATCGTCGTCCTGTTCCACCTGGGCACGGACCTGACGCGCGCGCAGCAGGACGTCCAGAGCAAGATCAACGGAGTGCGGAACCTGTTTCCACGCGACGTCGAGGAACCGATCATCCAACAACTGGATTTCAACGCGCTGCCGATCGTTTCCGTAGCGGTCACCTCGCCCACCCGGGATCGCAAGGCGTTGACGCTGCTCGCCGAGAAGGTCATCAAGCGGCGGTTTGAGAACGTTTCCGGAGTGGGCGCCGTCCACCTGGTCGGGCCGGCGCGCCGGGAAGTGCAGTTGCTGCTGGAGCGGGAAAAACTGAAGGCCTACGGGTTGACCTTCCCGCAAGTGCTCACCGCGCTGGAACGGGAGAACCTGGATGTGCCGGCCGGCAAGCTGAACCGCGGCCCGCAGGAATCACTGGTGCGCGTGGCCGGCAAGATGCGATCCGTCG
>JAPKYU010000652.1 GCA_026394175.1 Acidobacteriota bacterium
CCGCGGAGTTCCAGTTGCCCCGCTTCATGGCCGCTCAGGTCGCTGCGTGAAAACAGCTACTTCTGCCACGGGCTGCTAGACAGCCCTTAGTACGAATTTCCCATCGCGATGCGGTTCAAAGCTGTCGAAGAATTAGTAGAGGCGGTCTTCAGACCGCCACCAGCATCGGCAGGTGATTGAAATGGTGACCTAACCGTCGCCATCTCAAATGTTTCTCGCAACCTTACGGGTATCCGGAGCGTCATCCATACGGAAGCCCCAAGGCGGGAGGAACCGCTGTGCGGCGGCCCGGCGCTTTGCGCCGCGACTTTTAGACACGGCCAGGGTTGAGACGTAGTGAGACGTCTTAGATTCGCAGTCCATCGGCCGTCACGGGCTGCGTTAAATCAGCAGTTCCCCCCGGGTGTTGTGTATCCACCGGCGCCCGGTTGCGGTGAATACGGAATATGCAAGACGGAAGAAAAAGCGCAAAGAACAAAGCGGGTATCTCACCACTCGGATTCGGCGGCGTCTGCCTGACGCTGGCCCTGTTTGCACTCATTTTCTTTAGCCTGAGCGCGCGCACCACCGGCTACGCGGGTCAATCGGACCAGGCGGGCGGCCAGGAATGGGTAGTCGGCAATCAAATGGTCCAGGCCGTCTTCCGCCTGAGTCCGACCGGCACTTTCGATTTGGCCAGCCTGCGACAGCCCGGCGGGCACGAGTGGACCGGCGGCGGGCGATCTCCAATCTGGATCAAGACCGACGCCTTTACGATCAACTCCGCGACCCAGTGGAAGCTGCTGGACTCTTATACCGAGGCCGCGTCAAAGAGCGGCCAGCGCCAGGTGATCGTGCTTCAGGAAATGGGCGGCAAGGCCCAGGTGAAGCTGAGCCTGGAAAGCCACCCCAACCAACCGTTCATTCACATCCTTTATACCTACAAGAACCTGGACTCAAAGACTCGCCAAGTGCAGGAGGCGCACTTCTTCAACCTGCGGCTGAACACCGAGCGCCAGCAGGTCCGCGCCTTTTACCTCAACCAGATGCGGCGCGGCGAGCCGCTGATGTTCGACGTGTTTGAGAAAACGCTGTCGCAGGAACCGGACCGCATGGTCACGGTCAACGCCGGCGCCTATGCCGACAATATTACCTGGCTGGCGCTTCGCGATGAAGCCGACAACGGCCTGGTGTTCGGCTGGGAGTTCAACGGCCGTTCCTGGGTCAAGGCCCAACTGTCATCCGCATGGGACCTGGTGGATGTGTGGGGCAGCCCCGCGGACATGCACGTCAACGTGGCGGCGGGCAGCGAGCTGGCGATCCCCGGCGGATTCGTGGGGCTGTACCAGGGCGACTGGGATGAGGCCTCCTACCGCACGCACCTGTACGTGGAGAACGTGCTGGTGGCCCGCGCCCCCGACAGCAATTATCCGTACCTGATGTACGACACCTGGGGATACGGAACGAACATCGATGAAAAGACGATGCAGCACGCCGCCGACATTGCCGCCTCGATCGGCGTCGAGGTGTTCATCGTCGATCTGGGCTGGGCGCGGCACATCGGCGACTGGGAAGCCGACCCGGCCAAGTTCCCCGGCGGGCTGGAGGCCTTTGCCGACTACGTGCGCAGCAAGGGCATGAAGTTGGGCCTGCATTTCGTTCCGGTGGAAGCCGAGCCCGACGCCTCCGTTCTGCGGGACCATCCCGACTGGACGTCCTCGGAAAACAACTACTATTTCGATGCCGTCTCGCTGTGCATCGGCAACACCCCCACGCAAACCTGGCTGCGGACCGCCGCCCAGGCCGTGGTGGACCGCTACCATCCCGACTGGCTCACCCAGGATGGGGAGAACCTGGTCAAAACCTGCACCAAGAAGAGCCACAGCCACATCTGGGACAACAGCAACTGGGCCAACTCGGAGAATGGCATCGATTCGTTCATCAAGTTCATGCGCTCGCGTTATCCCAAGGTGCACTGGGAAAACAACGGCGACGGCGGCACCATGTCCACCTTCGAGGCCGTCAAGTATTACATCGGCTTCGCCAGTTGCGATGCCTGCTGGTACACCGAGCGGCGCCAGGCGATCTACGGCATGAGTTACGTGTTCCCGCCCCGCTTCATCACCCGCTACATGCTGGAGCAGCCGCCCACCAAGTTCCTGACGCGCAGCAGCATGTTCGGCGGGCCGTGGATTCTCATGCAGCGGCTCACCGAATGGGGCCCGGCGGACATCGACCTGGCGCGCCAGGAAGCCCAGATTTACAAGTCGCTGCGCCCCTTGATCCGGGCCGGCAAGGTCTATCACCTGCTGAACCGGCCCGACGGCATCAACATCGACGCCATGGAATCGTTCGACGCGGCCTCGAACCGCGGCGTGATTTTTGTCTACCGGCCCGAATCCCCTCTTTCCTCCGAGACCATCTACCCGCGCGGCCTGAACCCGGCCAAGAACTACCGGGTCACCTTCCAGGAGAGCAAGCAAGTCATCACCGATAGCGGCGCGAACC
>JAPKYU010000160.1 GCA_026394175.1 Acidobacteriota bacterium
GCTGGGGATTCGGCGTTTGGATTGCGTGCCCGCTGTTCCCCCCTATTGTCCTTATGAGTCAAGCTCTGGAGCGCCGCGAAAGTTCACTCCCCACCACCCGGCCGGCCGAGCTGGCTCAGCCGATTAATGTTGCTTCTTATACTGTTGGGACAGCAGAAGGCGTCGCCCTGCCCCTTCGCGAGTATTGGGACATCATCGTGCGGCGCCGTTGGACGATCGTGGCTGCGTTTCTCGTGGTGGTTGTCTCCGTCGCCGTCGCGACCCTTAAACAGCGCCCCGTGTACCGCGCCAAGGCCATTGTTCAGATCGACAAGGAAAGCCAGAACGTACTCACTTTCAAGGACTTGTTCGGCATCGATAGCGAAGACCAGTACTACCTGGAGACGGCTTACAAGAACCTGACCAGCCGCACCCTGGCGCGCCGGGTGATCGACAAGCTGCAACTGGATAAGAACCCGGAGTTCACCGAGGGCCGTGAGAACACTCCCGCTGGCGTCGGTTCCAAGGACTTGAACGATGAGATCTGGGTGGACCCGAAAATGCAGCGGGTGATTGACAAGTTTTTCGAGCGCCTCACGATCACCCCGGTTCGGCGCAGCCGCTGGGTGGAGATCACGTTTGACTCCTACGATCCGGTGCTGAGCGCCCGTGTAGTGAACGCCCTGGCGGCCAACTACGTGCAGTTGAACCTGGAAGTGAAATGGGATGCCACCTACAAGGCCTCGGACATGATCTCCCAGCAATTGATCGGTTTGAAGGTGAGGCTGGAGAAGTCCGAGGAGGAGCTGCAACGTTACGCCAAGCAGAATTCGATTCTGCTGATCGACGAGAAGCAAAGCATCACGTCCCAGAAGCTGAAGCAACTGCAGGAGGAGTTGACGAAGGCGGAGGCCGACCTTTTCCAAAAAGAGGCCGTCTACAACCGGGTGAAGGGCGGCGATATGGCGGCAGTGCCGGGCGTGCTGGAGGACAAGTTCTACCAGGAGCTGAACGCGCGGCTGATGGACCTGCGACGGCAGCACGCCGAGTTGAGCGCCAAGTTCACACCGGAATACCCGCGGGTAGAACAGGTGAAGACGCAGATGGACGAGGTGGAGGCGGCCATGGAGTGGCAGCGGCTGGCGGTGGCGCGCCGCGTCGCCGACGAACACAAGTCCGCACAGGACCGGGCCAGGCTGCTCCGCGAGGCGGTGGCCGCTCAGACTCGCGAGTTCAACGACATCGGCGAGAAGTCCATCCAGTACAACATTTTGAAGCGTGAAGTCGATACCAACCGCCAACTCTACGATGGGCTGCTGCAGCGGTTGAAGGAGGCCGGGGTTTCCGCGGGCATGAAGGCCAGCAACATTCGCATCGTGGACAAAGGGGAGGTGCCCTTAAAGCCGGCTAAGCCGAGGATTCTGCTGAACATGGCCCTGGCCCTGGTGGCCGGCCTGGGTCTGGGCCTCGGCATGGCCTTTTTCCAGGAGTACCTCGACGATAGCCTCAAGACGCCCGACGACGTGCGCCGGCAGGTTGGTCTGCCCACCATAGGCGTGATTCCCAGCGTCCTTACCAAGGGCGGGCGGGGATATGGCTACGGTTATGGCTACGGCTATGGGTATGGGTACGGCTACGGCGCCGCTGAAAAGCAGAAGCAGCTCGGGGGCGATGGGGGTGGGGCATCGCAGAAGGAGGTGGCGGTGGCCCCCTTGATCTCGCCGCACATGAACTCCGCCCAATCGGAGGCCTACCGCTCGTTGCGCACCGCGATCCTGCTGTCCACGCCCGGGAAGCCGCCGCGTGTCATCGTGCTGACCAGCGCCCAACCCACCGAGGGGAAGACCAAGACCGCGGTGAATCTCTCCATCATTCTGGCGCAGCTCGGAAGCCGCGTCCTGCTCATCGATTCCGACATGCGCCGGCCGCGCATTGCGGCGGTGCTGAAACTGCCTGCTTCCTCCACGGGGCTCTCCACTTACCTGGTCGGGCAGTCCGGCTTCGAGGAATCCATCGTGGAGGCCCCGATACCCAACCTCTACGTGCTCCCCTGCGGCCCCATTCCGCCGAACCCCGCTGAGCTGGTTGCCTCCGGCATGATGAAGCAGCTTCTCGCCGAAGCGGTGGCGAAATTTGATTACGTGATTCTGGATTCGCCGCCCGTGCTGCACGTGACCGACGGGCGGGTCCTGGCCGCCCAGGCCGATGCCGTCGTGTTGGTTGTCTGGGGCGGCGTAACCTCGCGGACGCTTGTCAACCAGGCCAGGGACCTGCTCAGCCAGGTGAACGCCAACGTGATCGGGGTGGTATTGAACAACGTGGATCTGTCGGCCTCCAGCTACTACGGGCGCTACCGCTACCGCTATTACAAGTATGGC
>JAPKYU010000069.1 GCA_026394175.1 Acidobacteriota bacterium
GTTGCGGACGGTCTTCAATATGCTCGGCCCGCTGACCAATCCGGCGGGCGCCAATGCGCAAATTGTCGGGGTTTACGAGAAGTCGGTGGTGCGGCGGATGGCCGGCGCGCTCCAGGAGCTCGGTTTGCGCCGCGGCTTCGTGGTCCACGGCGACGACGGGCTCGACGAGATCACGACCACCGAGAGGACGCTGGTCGCCGAGGTTTCCAGCCAGGGCGTCGAGGTCTATTACGTCTCGCCGGAGGATTTCGGAGTGCCGCGCGGCCGGCTGGAAGAGCTATCGGGCGGCGACGCCCAGGAAAACGCCGCGCTGGTGCGCGAGGTGCTGGCGGGCAGGCCGGGCCCGCGCCGCGATGTCGTATTGATCAATGCCGCGGCGGCATTGCTGGCCGCCGGTCAGGCCCGCAACTGGAAACACGGCGTCGAGCTGGCCGCGCAGTCCATCGATTCCGGCGCCGCCGCCGCCAAGCTCGAGGCCCTGGTCTGCTTTTCAAGAAGTTAAGAGTCATGAGTTAGGAGTCAAGAGTTGGACGCCGCCTGATGGCACCGCCCAGACTCTCAACTCATAACTCTTAACTCATGACTCTCCACTGAGCCGCAGGCGCAGCTCGCGGAGTTCGGCGGCCATCTGGTCCAGCCGGCCCATTACCTCCTGGTGGCGCGCCGTGTCCGGCTCCGGTCTCCTGGCGATGAACGAGAGACTGCCGCCCGGCTCCACCGGCTCCAGAACGGCTTTCTCGATTTCATGGAGCGAAGCGAAGCCCTGCTTGTGCGCCGCCACCTCCAGCTCCGGCAGCGTGATCAGTTCCTTCCGCAGCACTTCCTGCTTGATCTGGCCGTGCTCGATAATGACTTCGGGCGTTCCTTCCACGATCTCATCCAGCTTCGCGTGGGTGGACAAGAAGCGAACGACAAGGTAATTGAGGGCCAGCAACGTGGCGGCCCCGATGATGCCTCCCAGCACCGAATTGTCATTGCCGATGATGGCGTTCTGAACGGTGTTCGACAACGTGAGCAGCACAACGAGGTCGAAGGTGTTGAGCTGAGCGAGTTCGCGCTTGCCGGCCAACCGCAGTCCGACGACAAGAAAAAAGTAGACGATCACCGGACGCAACACCTTCTCCAGCACCGGCAGGCCCACTTGAAACATGTCGGCCCAGATCTTGTGCTCCATTGCTTCCCTCCATCGAAGGAGTCAGGGGCAGGCAGCCAGCAGTGGCGTCCTGGGACCCTGCCTCCAGGCCCCTGACTTCCCGCTTTTGAATCCTGACTCCTGGAGTATACTCAGGCAGCCAACGAAAGGGAGCGCCCCTCGACCGGGGCGGCTGGCGAGATGCCCGCATCACACGACGCGCGCGAACCGGTCAGGGAATCGCGGTCTTCGGGAAGGCTGCAGGCTCTCCTGGCACGCCTGGCTCCCGTGCAGCCGGACGAATGGGGCCGGGTGCTGCCCGTCGTCCTCGCCAACTTCCTGCTGATCGCGGGCGTTACCATCGGGCGAAACGTCCGCGACTCGCTTTTCCTGAAGAATTTTGGTGTCGCGAACCTGCCGTACATGTACCTGGCGAGCGCGGTGCTGGTGGTGGCCTGCTCGTCGGTCTACGCCCGCTTCGTAGGCCGGGTCGATCGCCTCCGCTTTGTCACCCTGTCGTTCGGCGCGTACGCGGTTTCCCTGGTGGCCAGCACGGTCCTTCTGGCGGGAGGCTACCGGTGGCTGTACCCGGCGCTCTACATGCTTGTCCAGGCGCTTTGGATTCTTTCCATCATGCAGTTCTGGACGGCGGCCGGGGACATGTTCGACACCCGCCAGGCCAAGCGTCTCTTCCCCTTCCTGGCCTCCGGCGGGCTGCTGGGCATGATCGCCACCGGCTTGGTGATTCGGCCTGCGGTACGGCTGTTCGGGACCGGCAGGCTGTTGTTGTTGTGGGTGGTCTGCCTGGTGGCGGCTATGGTGCTGCTGCGCCGTTCGCTGGCGCGCTACCGGCTGGCCGACAGTCAGGTTTCGAAGAAGCCCCGGCCCCAAAGCGCTCCGGCCCGGCAGTCCTGGGTGGCCGAGGCGCTGGAGGGCTTCCGCCTGGTGCGGGGCACGCGCCTGGCCGGGGTCATGTCGGGGATCGCCCTCACCCTCTGGGTGGTGTTCGTTCTCGTCGATTTCCAGTTTAGCCGGGTGATGAACGCGGCCTACCCCACGCAGGACGCGCTGACTGCCTTCCTGGGCTCGTTCCGCGCCTGGGCCGGGCTCGCCGCCCTGGTCGTGCAACTGGTTTTGACGCCCCTCCTGGTGGCTCGCTTGGGCGTCGGCCGGACCATTCTGTTCCACCCCGCGGGGCTGGTGTTGCTCACCGGCGGCCTGCTCGCCTGGTACGGCTACGCGACCGCCTTCGCCGCCAAGTTTATCGACCACGTTTTGCTCTGGAGCATTCAGGACGCCTCGTTTCAGTTGCTGTACAATCCGCTGGCGCCGGAAAGGCGTGCTCGGACGGTTGCGTTCGTTGACGGCAATCTGAAGCCGCTGTCGAACGGAGTGGCCGGCGTCCTGCTGATCGCGGCGGCGACCATGCACTGGCCGCCGTGGGCTGTAAGCTTGGCGGCGATGCTGGTGGCCTCCCTGTGGTTGCTGTCGGCTTCGAAGATAAGCGGCGCTTACCTGGAGGCGCTGCTGGCCGATCTCGTGGGCCAGTTTTCCGTGCGGGGCGACCCGTCCGCGGCGCTGGCAAGATTGCGGGACCCCGAGAGCCTGGAGCGCCTGTTCGCGGCCATGAAGAGCGCCACTCCGGCACAGGCGCTGCTCGCCATCCACCTGCTGGAGCGGCTCGATGATCCCAAGGCGCAAAACCTGCTCGGCCGCCTGGCCGCGCACCCCGACCCGGTGATCCGCGCCACGGCGGTGGCAGCCCTGGGCCGCAGCCGTCAGCCCACGCTGATCAGCCTTCTGAGCCAGGTTGCGGCCGACAGCGACGCGCGCGTCCGGGCCAACGCCCTGCAAAGACTGCAGCCCGAGAACCAGCCGGCGGAAACGCGCGAGGTGCTGCGGACCTGCCTGGAGGACGAGAATCGCCGGGTCCGCGCCAATGCCATTCGGGCTTACGCCCGTCTGCGGCAGGCGGACGGGGATGCGTCCGCCGACCAGGAGTTGCGCCGGTTGCTGCAGCTTTGCGAGCTGATGTGCGCCGACCCCGATCCGGCAACCCGGCACGCGGGCGCTTACGCCGTCGCGGGCCTGCCCACCCGTTTCGCCCAGCCCCTGCTGCTGCGGCTGCTGGCCGATGCGCAGCGCCTGCCCTGGAGGCAGGAAATTCGGTCGCTGGCCAGGGTGGGCGACGAGACCGCACTCGAAGCGGTGCTGCACGCCGGCCGCCACCAGGCCGCGGCGCTCCAGGCCTTCCGCGCCGTGCGGCACATCCACAGGCGGCGCCCGGCCCCGGCCCTGGCACGCTTGGTCGAATTGCTTCGGGCGGTTGAAAGCACCGACCTCCGCCCGCAGGTGCTCATGGCGCTCGGGAGTATCGCCGATGCGGGCGCGCTGCCGGCCCTGGTCGAGTTGCTGGCCAGCCCCAACCCGCAGTTGCAGACCGGCGCGCTGGAGGCCATCGACCGGATCAGCCAGTCCGCGCCGCTTCCCGACGAGTTGCGGCCGGCGGTGCGGGCCACGGCCGAGCAGACGGCTGAGTCGCTGGCCACTACGCTGTCCTACTCGCGTTCCATCGATGTGCACCTGCCGTTCCAGGCCGCGTGGTTGAAACCGTTCCTGGCTGACGAGGCGACGCGCATTCAAAAGCGGATCTTCCTGGCGCTGGGTATCGTCACCGATCGGCAGCGAATGGCATCCATTGCCCGGCAGTTGCAGAGCGGGGCGGGCCGCCGCGAGCGGGCCAACGCGCTGGAGGCGCTCGAGGTTCTGGCCGGCCCGGCTCTCGGGCGCCGCCTGGGGTCCCTGCTGGAAGCCGAGAAGTTGCCGGTTCCGGCCCTGGGCGGAGTCTTGCAGTCGCTGGCCGCCCACGAATCGACGGCTATCCGGGCCAGCCTGGCCAAAGTGGTTGGGGAAGCGCGACTGACGGATTGCGAGGAGTTGCTCGGCGTGCTGCGGCGCTCGGCCGACTACGCGGTGCGCGAGGCGACTATGCAGTCGTTATGGAGGCTCTGGGGCGAAGACGCGGCGCCCCTGGTCCGCCGCGCCCTGGATGACCCCCACCCGGCCATCCGCCGCTCCGCAAAAGCCATCCTGGAGGGAACCCCCATGCTGCTCACCGTGGAGAAAATGCTGTTCCTCAAATCGGTTCCGCTGTTTGCCTCACTGGAGGGCAACGATCTGGTCAGCCTCAGCGAAATATGTGCCGAGCAGGAGATGCCGGCCGGCTCCGCTGTCTTCCACGAGAACGAGGAGGGGAACCAGTTGTATGTGATCGTGGAGGGGAAAGTGAAGGTCTTTCGCGGTGAGGACGCCGCCGAGCGGCAGCTTGCGGAACTGGGCGAGCGCGAGTGTTTCGGCGAGATGGCGCTGCTGGACAGCGAACTGCGCTCGGCCAGCGTCGCCACCCTGGAGCCTTGCCGCTTCCTGGTTATCAATGGCGATGATTTCCGCGATCTGATCCTGAACCACCCGAAGATCTCGCTGGCGATTCTTCGCCTGCTCAGCCAGCGCCTGCGAAAAGCCGACGAGATGTCGGCTCCGGCCGCCGTCTTCACCGCCGCCCAGGGCTACATGTGATCAACAACCAATGGGACGCAGATCGACTCGGATAGACGCAGATGCGGTTCGATTGGATTGATGTGTGTTACCTGCGTTCATCTGCGTTCCACACGGCATGCGAGGTGACCTCATGATCAGGCTAGAATGCGCGGTTTTGTTGCTCGCGCTGGTTGCGCCGGCCAGCGGCTTGGCGCAGAACCGGTTGACGGAAGAAGAACGGCGGGAAGGGTGGACGCTGTTGTTCAACGGCAAGGATCTGGCCGGATGGAGCGGCGACCCGCGGCTTTGGAGAGTCGAGAACGGCGCGATCGTCGGCACGACCGACCAGGCGCAGATCGAACAGAACACTTTCCTGGTCTACGAAAAGCCGTTTGCCGATTTTCATCTGAAGGCCGACGTCAAGCTCCGCAACCACAACAGCGGGATCCAGTTCCGCAGCACCATTCATCCCGGGCCCGGCTGGGTGGTCAGCGGCTACCAGGCCGATTTTTCCGAGGACGGAGAAAAATCCGCCTGGGGCAATCTGTACGAGGAGCGGGGCCGGGGACGCCGCCTGATGAAAACGCCCGAGGAAGGATGGGTGAGGGGCCGCACGGTCTATCACAAGGGTGAATGGAACACCGTCGAGGTGCGGGCCGAAGGAACCCGCCTGAGGCTCTGGCTCAACGGCCTGCTCACCATCGATCTCGGCGACGACAAGGCCCGGAGCGGCGTGATGGCCCTGCAACTGCACCGCGGAGAACCCATGCGCGTTGAGTTTCGGAACATGAAGCTGAAACCGCTGGCCGCCAGGCACACAGAGGTTTCCGCAACTCCTTATCGTGTCGTCGATTTTCTCGATTTGCCCGGCGTGGACTCCCCTTGCGGCACGGCGCGGCGCGCCTTCGCCGACGTGCCGGAGTTCCCGGGCACGGTCCACGTCACCGACATCAGCATCGACGCGGCCCTGCACTACCACAAGCGGCTGACCGAGGTGTACTACGTGCTGGAATGCGGCTCCGACGCCGCTATGCAGTTGAATGACGACCTCATTCCGCTGAAGGTGGGCCGCTCGGTTCTGATTCCGCCCGGGGTTCGCCATCGGGCGATTGGCAAAATGAAGGTGCTGATCGTGGTCTTCCCCAAGTTCGATCCCGCCGACGAATGGACGCCGTAACACCTGGCGCGGGTGAGGATGACGCGGGGTGGCAGGCCGGAAAGCAGAGGTACTGCGATTCAGACAGTAAAGAACCGGGCCAGCCGGCCCGAGTCGCGGTGGCTC